>JAPOKD010000313.1 GCA_029977825.1 Planctomycetota bacterium
GCATTGCAAACACCTGCAATGCTTCCGGAGCTTCTATCTGGACTCGCCTCGATTCGCTGCGAACTCCAGAATCACCACCCCCTTGTCGTTCACCAAGGCCAAAGTCCCGTTGGCTGCCAGCTTCATTGCAACCACCTCAGACATTGCCTTCAGGAACATTGCTTCCTGAGCCATTAATGCCGGAGGTCCGGCTCGTCGAGTCGTGGCCAAGGGACCAAAAGAAATTTTGTCATTGGCGATTTCAACTTTTCCGCTAAAACGATTCACGCTGGTGTTGCCTGCAACCTTGCCTCCCGACCCAAGCGTCAAACTGGCGGTCGCTTCCTTAGCGACTTTCTTTCCATTGATTGCGGTAAGTGTCCAGGTGGGGCCAATGATGGCATCCAGAGTCACTGCGTCACCCTCCTTTGAATCAGCGAAAACCGTCTTCCAATCCTTTGCCATATCTACAAGAACCCAGTCGTTGCCAGCGGCTTCATCGAGTGCAATATCCAGTTTACCGCTGCTCGTGGGATGCCGGTCATAGGCATACTCACGCTCGGCATCCGTATGGTGAATGATCACCCCTAATCCCGGCGTGTGCCCTAGCGTGGACCACTCCAACATCTGCTTGTCGCCATCAGAATTACCGAATGCAATGATTGGTCTTTTTCCGATTTGCCGGTGAATTCCAAGTGGCTTCCCTTCTTTGTCATCCACGAAGTCGAGCTGTGGTTTTTTGATGATTTCGGCGACGCCATTCTTCACCTGAAACTCGACTGCAGCCTGAGACCCAATCACCTGCTGGGGTGGAATCCCATAAACTTCCTCGGCCCAGGCTCTCATGAAGTCAGCTCCACCACCGGAGACAATGTACGTCTTGAAGCCATTGGCACGCAAATAATCCAGGACTTCCAGCATTGGCTGGTACCCCAAGTCGGCGTACCGTTTCTCAAATCTGGGGTGTTTGGCCTGACTGATCCAGTCAGCAACGCGTTTATTGAATTCGGTACTGGTCATCCCTCCGTGTGTCGCGCTTAGAATCGCAATCAACCCAGCTTTCAAATCGGCTTTGATTACATCCATGTCTCCATCTAACGCTGCAGCAAGAAACTTATCGCCACGCCACTCGGGATGCTGCGGGGCAAGCCGTTTCACCTCGTCTAACGCAAAAAACATCTGGAACGGCAATGGATTTTCCGGCCACAAAGTTCCGTCGTTATCAAAAACAGCAACCCGGTCATCTGGTTTGACAAAATCATCACTGGCGGGATTTGTCACCGATTCAACAAACTTCACCAATGAAGCCTTGACATCTCCCTCATGCCAGGACCTCAATGCAACTTCCTGTGCCGAGAGATAACCAGCACAGCAACAAAGATTCACAATGAATGAAAACAGCACAAGACGCGAAGAAAATCGATTCATCATTTAACTAAACTAATTGGCAAAAGAGGAAACGCATGCGACCGTCCGCAGCAAGCCGACGCCAGAGAGCGATCGGGCTGGTTAAGGAGGCTGAAGATGTGTCAAAAAGTCAGAGCCGAACGCCACAGTAAAACAGCAAGGAGACGACCAACATCCTCAGCTCTACCCTTCGGAAAATATCCTGCACAGACCGAGCCTCTCTCATTCTCGCACTCAGTCAGATGCCGTCAATACACGAAAACCAACTCGCCTTGATTAAAAGCCATCTTCTTCCCAGGTGATTGCCCTTCAAAGGAATTTGCATGACGTCGCGTTTGGTAGAGCAGAAGTGACCAGAGGGAGGAAAAACGGCAGCTGGGAACACGCCGCCAACTCACCGCTACTTTTTTCGTGTCACCGCTCCTGTCCTCGAATCAGCAATTGTGATCAAGGTACACAAAACAACACGAGAAACCGGCTTATTGGCTATCACCGTTGGAGTGCCCCAACACGACCTAGCAAGCTCAAATCCAGTTCTCGTGAGTGTACCACTTAGCTGTCTGAAGAACGCGTTCCTGAAGCGTCATGCTGGGGACAAAACCTGTGTGTCTTTGCAACTTGGCTGCCGAGCACACCCAAGACCCGGCGGCAGCCTCTCGCGTCTTATCGAGATTCAGAATTGTGGGACGCCCTCGCAGACGCGCCCACAAATCGCCGCTGACTGCGACTCCCCGGATCATGAACATCGGCACATGCACCACTCGAGTACGGGAACGCCCCACACAATCACCGATCAAACGCCCCATTTCCGAAAAGGTCATGACCTCATCGCATGCTGCGTAATAAATCCCCGCGTCATCATCAACATCTTTTGTGATACGCCCACCCTGCTCAGCTGCAAGGATCAATGCCCATGCAAGGTCATCAGCATGAATCAGGGAATAATGGAAATCTCTCAAACCTGCCGCAAAGTGCAACCCAAGCTTGTCAATACTCCGGAACCACTGAAACACATCACGATCATGTTCTCCAAACACGATTGGTGGACGCACGATTGTTACAGGTAGCTCATCAGCAAAATCCATGACCGCCAATTCCCCTGCCCGCTTACTTCGACCATAACAGGAGACCGGACTGACCGGATCCGTTTCAATACGCGGCTCCGAACCGGTGCTTGGTCCCGCTGCTGCCAACGAAGAAACCAGCACCAGAGTTGGCGGACAATTGCGTCGGGAGCAGACAAGAGAAAGATTCTTCGTTCCATCACCATTCACTCTCATCAAATCACTTTTTCTGACACTTTTGGTCACCCCGGCCAAATGGTAAACCACATCAGCATCTTTCACCGCTTCAGATAATGAACTGACATCTTCCAGCTCACCTTGCACAAGGGTGACACCGAGTTGCGACAGATGATCAGCCCGAGACTTTGATCGCACGAGGCATTTCACAGCAGTGCCTTGTGCAAGAAGCCGCTGAACCAGATGGTGCCCGATAAAACCGGTGGCACCTGTTACCAAAGCATGTCTCATGCTTGCGAAATGTAAACCAGAGTGAAACAAACCATACCATCTGGATTAGTGTCCACCTAATCCAGCATCACGATCCCAAACAATCAAGATTGATTCCTGAAGTGGAATACTGAAACGATTTGAAGTACGTCAGGATCAAGCCACATAAACCAGAGTTTCTGTTATCACGATTAAGCCGATTTTTCATAGCCCCAGCAAGCTTTTTTCTATCCCATTCTTTGCCGACATCCGACACGCATGCCGACCCGAGGCGGAGTGCCTTGCCCCCTCGGCCATATACTTGCCCTTCAGCGGCAATCTTCCAAGCAACCTGGCTAAGGTCGACGAAACATCACCTCAGTCGTCACCATAGCCCCATCTTTTTCTGTAACAGCCAAACACCAGATTGTTGCATCAGCAGGTAACTGTGCAGAGACCCGCCCAACCGCCACTGATGCGTCAATACTTTTCCACTTGCGGTCAACCAGTGGCCCTCGATCACTGGTGTACTGCAAAACTGCATTCGAGGGCTCCTGAGCGACAGGAAAAGTGCAGTAAACAACATCAGCATCCAGCGCAGGCTCTCCCAACTCAATCATGGGTTGCTTGCCCAACAGGTGATGATCGACAAAGCGTCCGATCTCAGGTGGCTCCCAACCATGAACGTGACTGTGTCGCATGCCCGCTTTGATTCTGAGAGTGACGGCCCCCGGAACGAGCTTGTAAGTCCGAGCATAACTTCTTAACGGGTAGTGTTTGTCGTTGGTTCCATTGACAAAAAAAATCGGAACACGGCAATGCTTCAGGAAGCGAGAAGGGTCGTGTAAACGAATCCACTCGACTCGCTGCATCGGCTCCAAACCGTCAATCATGGGTCTCTGGACGGACTCGCCGTCATAAAGGAAACCACATCCGTACACGGGAACAGCGGCTTTGAAGCGGGAATCCACACTTGCAGTCAGGCAGGTCAGGTAACCTCCCCAACTGATCCCTGTCACCGCCGTACGCTCGGCATCAACATCTGGAAAACTCCGCAACAGCGAGTGGGCACGCACAGCGGCAGAAACAGCATGAAACTGCCAATCATCCGTTGGATCATCATTGACGTTCTGGAACTTGGCCTTGTGATCGTCCAGAGGTCCCGGCTTACCCACGCGTGTGCGTTTACTACTGTTGTGGTCAAACCGCTGAACCACCTGCCCGGTTTCCTCATCGAACTTTGGCAGGGTCGGTTGCTTCCCGCCCAGATCCATGGCAAGGGCTGCGTAACCGCGGCGTGCCCATTTCTCGACCCACTCTGAAAACGCCGTACCACCACCACCATGCAAAAGCACTATCCCCGGGAACTTTCCGACCGAACGCTGCTTCCCAGCGAGTGTCGCTGGCGATGCATAATACGCAAAGATCTCAGTTGGACGCCCTTGATATTGTTCTCCCTGATAAAGCAGCGAACGCACTATCGCGTCGGAATCCAACCAGCGAAAATCAGGAGGCTGCAACAGACGGTCCATGTCCCACCGTGTCAGCGGCGTTACCTGTTCCGCACTGCTGCCCACAGCAGACGCAGCATCCGCTGACGCACTTGCTGGCTCATCCGCAGATACCACGCGACAATCTGTAGCTGACCAAACGCTACAGGCCACGCTCAGAATGAGGAAATGAAGCCAGCATCTCATGATGCCACCCCCTTTGAAATAGTTGCCCGCAATAGTTCGTCCTTCAACTGCCAACGTCATTACCCCTCTATCAAGCCTGTAAAACCGTATATCCCGAGTGTTCCAACTTCGCTACTTTCCCCTGAACAGTTCACAGATCAGCACTAGTCAACACAACGCTGTTCATCGAGCAAACGGTCAGCGAGCAACCGGGCCACCTGGTTGCCCTCATGCAAACAAACTCGACACCCAGCTTCGCCATGCATTTCAATCTTTGCATCCCGATCAGAATTACCAATCGTCAGGTCATCGTCGGGTAGCTAAACTGATCGCCACGCGTTACGAGTGCCTGAGACCAATCCACGATTAGTTTTTCTGCGAAAAACCACAAGCCAACAAGCCCCTTGAGTGCAACCTGTTCATGCTGCAATCCCACCAATTCACCCGATGGTTATTCAACGTCGTCATTATTCCACAGGCGAGTATTCTATCAGGCCTGATGATGGTAATGGCTGCATCCTCAACAGGCACCGCCAATGCGCAGGAAGAAACGCAGAATTCTCTGAGAGACGCCAACCAACAGACAGCTTCCCTGCCAGAGAGCAAACGCAATTTCCTTCGGCTTCATTGTTTTGCCTGCCACGACTCTGCGAAGCAGGAAGGACAACTTGATCTGGAAAGCATCTCTTTTGATCTGAGCAGTCTGGAATCTGCCGAACGCTGGCAAAAAATACTGGACGCAATCAATTCGGGGGAAATGCCACCCAAAGACTCAAAACAACCTGAAGCTCGGGCAAAAGCGGAATTCCTGGAAACTCTTTCCAAAAGAATGGTGATCGCACGCCAGATACTCAGTGACAGTGGAGGCGTAATTACCATGCGGCGACTGAACCGGCGTGAGTACGCCAACACGATCCGTAGCTTGCTGGGTGTCGACATTGACATCGAAGAATTGCCCAGTGATGCCGACCCCGGGAGTTTCGACACATCAGGTTCCTCTCTCTACGTTTCCAGCGACCAAATTGAAAAATACCTGAGTTTGGGACGCCAAGCCGTCTCAACACTGATCGCGAGCCACACAAACCGAAAACAGATTGATGTGCACAATGAATGCGAAACGGTCACCAATCTGGTGATCAAGAAAAGGCGTGCCCAATTACTCAAACGTCACGAACTCGCAGAGCAATGGCGTAAATCCGACGGTCGTCCTCCAACTGACTTCGGCTACATCGATGCCAGTCGCGTGAAGTTTGAAGAGGGCCAGTACAACAAGATTTTTCCCGCCTACGACGCCTATCTGAATTTTCCTCCTACAAAAACGGGCATGGTATTCACTGTGTCGCAGGCAGGCGCGCTGGTCTATTCTTCATCGGTCCCAGCCACTGCACCCCCCGGCGAATATCTGGTCCGAATACGTGCCGGGCGTCTGCCTGACGCTGCACCTCAACGTTCTTACATCGAGTACGGAAACGTTGCACCAGGTGCCCGGACGGGCGAGATTGTGGTCCGGGGCCACCACAAAATAAAAGGGACCTACGAAGAGCCGGAGATTATCGAATTTCCTCTTGCGATCCACGACGCCAACGACCGAAAAATTGTGATACGCGAACGCCAGCCAAACTCGCGAGACGCGGCCCGTGCTGAATTCAACGCCGCTCGCAGTCAAGGCAAAGACCTGCCACCACCGGCCATCTGGATTGATTGGGTAGAGATCATCGGACCTGTCAACCGGAAGCAGACTCAAGAACATTTCGATCGCCTGTTCTCCTCGGACATTAACGGCAGTGCAGTACCGGATGCCCGAGCCATCCTGAAACAGTTTGCTGAACGTGCCTTTCGATCAAAACAACCTTCCGAAAGCTACCTCGACCAACTCGTGCAACTATACAGGGAAGAAAAAAAGAGTGGCCTGAACTTCAAACGCGCTCTGGTCACACCTCTGGCCGTGATCCTGGCTTCGCCCAGCTTTCTATATCTGCAGGAACCAAACGAGTCTTCACAACGACGAACACTTACCGATCAAGAACTGGCAGTGCGACTGTCCTATTTCTTGTGGAGTGCGCCACCTGACCAGAGACTTCTGGACCTGGCGAAGCAAGGAAAGCTAAGTCAACCAACCGTCCTGCGTGA
>JAPOKD010000165.1 GCA_029977825.1 Planctomycetota bacterium
AACTTGGGGCCATCCTCACCAGGGGAGTTGCTGTCGTTAGGTGGGGTGACACTCTGAAAGCCTTTTGGTAGAAGGTTGCGGTCCACAACCTCTTTAGTAATCATCTCGACAACATTGCCATCTCCATCGCGAGAGATGACATAGCGATCCAAAGGGAACACTTTCAGGCTTTTCTTCCCCGCATACAGCAGACAGTTGCCAGTCACCACCAGGTGGCGCAGAGCATTGTTGATCTGTACACGGTCACTTGTTTCTGCGATCTGTTGCATCACGATCCGTTCCATCTTTGAGAGGGACAGGTCGATGTCAGATCGAACAGCAGGATCCAGCTCTGGCATTCCAGCCAGTTCAGCATCGGAGATCTGCAGTTTGAAGAACGTTGTGTTGATAGGAAGCAGGCTGAGCAGCAGCTTTGCGCTCAGCACATTGACGCCTTTAGCTCCTACGGATTGGTAGGGGGTAGGCAGATCACCACCCTGCTCCAGACCATCGGGGGTCAAGAGATAGGGAAGAGTGAGAGCTGCGCACCGCCGACCTTCCGAAAGGAACTGTTCCCTGTCACTTTCGAGAGCGTGATACCTCGCTTGTGCAGAGTTATTCATTGGTTATTAACGGGGGATATTCAGGCCGGTGCTGCCCGTGTCGCCACTAGGCGTGGATCCAATACTTCTGGTTTTAGGAATACGCAAAGCACCTGCACCCTTGGCCGCTTGCTGCAGCTCCTTACGTTTTGACTTACGGCGCTTAATGATGGCCTGGTCTTGGTTCGGATTCGTGCTTTGCACAGTTACCGGAGGGGGTGCCTGTTGTTGAGCAACCGGAGCCGGAGGGGGTGCCGGTGCTGCAGGTTGAGCCTGGACAGGAGTCACAGGAGCAATCGGAGGCGGGGGTGGGGCTTGCTGTGGGGTGGGGAGTGGCTTCGGTTCCGGGAGCGGCTCGGGCTCCGGGATGTCCGGCATCTTGGGGGCGCTACACATTTTCCAGTTTTGCTAGTAGATAATCAACAACAGAACGTTGCCCAGACCTATACATGATCCGGGCAATATCGTCCTTTGGGTTTGGTGTAATGTGTGGATACATGCTTTCAAGTTCCTCGACTAATTTTTTAATCGAAGAATCCCCATCAAACACGTCAGACGGTGATAGCTCGTTAGCCATATTGTGGGAGGTTTACATTCGATGCCTCGAAAAAGGCGGGCATCCGACTGCGCTGCGTGTCAGCAAGTCCTTCAGCCTTTCCAAAGGAGTAGAGGTTGTCGGATTGGCGGAGCCAGAAATCTTTGTCAAGGTACTTGTTAGTGGTGTTTGTGGATAGTTGATCCATTGCCCAGTGGACAGTGGCTTTGCGGAGTCGATTGAGTGAAGCGCCGGGTTTAAGACCGAGGTCATGGGCAACCATTGCGTGGACACTGGTATGGACCTGCTCATCTCGGGAGATGTCTGATGCGACGGTCCTGATGCCCACATCTCCGTTGAATCTGAAGAACGGAAGCAACACAAAAAAGACGGATCTTTCGAGGATTGCTGTCTTAAGTATCGGGTGATGAGGGTCGGCGAGCCACGCCTTTCTGATCTTTTGAGCTTCAGCCTCAGCTTGAGGATCAACACCGTGAGCGTCAATAACAAACTGGAGAGCTTGATCATGTTTTTCCTCGTCATTCATGTTGGACTGCAAGCTAGGAATGACACCAGGGTCATCAGGCAGTTCCTTCTCCAGACCTTGCTGGAGCATTTCTTTGACGGGAAGTTCGAGGGTACGCAACGCGAGACACCTCTTAAGGGTTGATTCAGAACCTTCGACAACTACCCCCTTATCAACAGGGGTAGGTGTCCAGGTTCGTTTGCGAGATAGAACTTTTAGATAGCTTGACAATTTACTCAGCGCAAGAGGAACAAAATTCGTCTTCCTGTGCCCAATCTTCAAGATTGAAAATGTACTTATAGTTATCATCCATAATGGATGTAACATCATCTTTAGCCAGTGTTCCTGGCATTACTTGAAGGGCATAATAAAGGCTAGTTTGAGGTGACTCTAGCCAGTCACGGATGAAGTTTTCATCGTAAGTACAAACGTCACTCCATGAGTTGAAACTGTACCCATGGAATAGGCCTGTATCTGTCATCATCTGGACGATACCGTCGCAGACTTTTTTGTAGGCATCCCATCCAACTTCACTAGCGGTTTCTACATCGCCATAAAAATAGGATTGGACACCAAAGGTTCCACTGTCACGGTCAACCGAGCGGGCGATTGGCGGAGCAATCTCTGGGGTGGCAGTGTTTCCTTTTAGATCGGTGTACCTGTAGGAGCAGGTGGCAGTTGGTGCAATCGTCCAGCAGCGATCCATGCGGGCGAGCTTGGCTTCGTAGCTGGCTTGAAAGATCGCCTCACGTAGAGCTTGCGCAAGCCGCGTGGCTGCGTTTTTTAGCACCGGGAAGGGGCCACGGTTGACCACCTCCAAAGCATCACCGAACTCGGCATAGGTCACGCCGTGGTTGGCCAGGAAGTTAGCCAGCCCCAGCATTCCTAGTCCGACCTGTCGATCCTCTTCAGGGGATAGGTATTCACCAGAATCAGCGACTCCAGTCTTGCCATGTAGCTCGATGAGTTCCTGCATACCTTGGACAAAAGCAGGGCCGAGATCCTCGACACGGCACGCCGCAAGGTTGATGTGCTGGAGTAAACAAGTTCCCCTACTTTTGAGGTATATCTCAAGGCAAACATTGCCATAGATTCTTTCACCGTTCTGGTCATACTTGACTTTGTTAAGCCAGATATCACCAGCCTGGATACCTGCAAAGATAAGGTCCTTAGTTTCTTGGCTAGATTCATTCCACCATTCTTCGGTGATGTCAACACAACGTTTTACCCAAGGTAACTCAGCGCGTGACATTTGCAGGAACTCGTTGATATCTCCATGCCGGAGATCGAGGTGGACAACGCAAGCGCCATTACGAAAGGTGCCGCCCCTGCGTAACACTTCATTGAGAATAGAATATATTTTAGCGAACGAACATGGCCCGCTTGCTACAAGTTGATCAGGACCTTTTTGTGTGACAGTGCCTCGACAACGGAGCTTAGACAAATGAACAGCAACACCTGCAGCATTTCGCAAGGCGTGTGACACATAGCGCCAGCTGGCCTCAATACCTTCAGGCCCCTCCATTGAGTCGTCACATACAAAAACTGTACAGCTGACAGGGAGCCTTGATTCAGGATTGTCCATCCAACTTTGGACACGTCCTGTACGTGCAATAAGTTCAGCAGACATTAGACGAGATCAGAAAGATAAGGTGGGTGATAGTGGGGAGGTTTGATAACCTTACCGAATTCATTTTTGACGGGCTTACCATCAACCAGCTTGGACATGTTGGATTCAAAGATCCGGTCCATTGCTTCGTCGAGAGGCCAACCCATCGCAGCCGAGTATTGATAGCAAACAAACACCAAGTCGGCCAGCTCTTTTAGAAGATGCTCTTTGCTTTCTTGGTTGTTTGGGTATGTGAGCGCCTCAGCATGTGCCTCCATAACTTCCTGATATTCCTCCGAGATCAGCATCTGCTGAGTCCTCGCTGTATCGGGATTGAATCGGCCGACAGGCTGATCCATCACACTGCGGAACTTGATTGCTTGACCCATCAGGTCGGGGTGGGGTGCTTTCATCTTGCGATGTGGTTTCGATAAGTTTGCGGAGATAGGTTGCTGCCTTTGTAAGATCATCCAGGCGAGACTCACCATTTTTTTTGCCTGCTCTTGTCACATATTTGATTATGTTTCCCTCAAGAAAGTTGAGGTTTTGAGAGACAATGAAATCCCAAGGTTCAATTGATCCTTGGCGGTAGTGTTGTGGATTTGTTTTGCTCATTGAGAACTTTTTCGTAGAAGACTTCTTTCCAATCGGGCCAGAGGTTGACACCATGTGGGATGTCCATTCCTCTGTATGCCCGCTCAGCTTGAAGGACGTTCTTCAGAAAGGTCAGCTCCTGTGGTGTCAGGTGCATAGGAACCCAGAAGGCGGTTGACTGTGTTCTTCAAAATGAAGTTGTATTTGAGAAGGTGGTGACACGCTTCGAGCTGTGCCTCAGGTGGAGCTTTCTCGATGTCACCCATTAGGGCAGCAATCTTGAACTGCTGCTCCATGGTGAGTTCAGTCACGGGGAAGGGGAGTTCGCTCATAGGGATCAATGAGAATCGGAGTTTGTTTGTCCGCATCCCAGTCCTCGAACTGCAAGATCCGAGCAAGCCTGAGGTTTCTCAGGGCGTCTTCCTCGGACTGGCCTGCTTTCTTGTAGGTCTCCACAACGGTGGGCCAGATGTCCAGGTCTTTGCAGTTGTCGAGAATCTTGGCGGCACCTTTCGGTCCGCAACCTTTCGCGCCGGCATAGCCATCGGTACTGTCCCCGGTCAAACATTGCTCCCAAAGCTTGCGCTCTGCAGCTTCAGGTGTTTGCGTGAACTCTTCTTTGAGGTTGTAGATACGGCACGGGATTTGGAGCATATCTTTGTCCGGTGAGATCAAGACAAAGTTTTTTATGTCACCCTTTGTGGCGAGGATTCCCATCACATCGTCAGCCTCTAGCCCTGGCTTCATCACACTCTTCCAAGTGCTCATGGCCCATTGCTTGAGTTTCAGGTAACCGGCCGGCTTGCGCCGCCTGCGGTTTCCTTTGTAGTCACTGTCGATGGACTTGCGGAAGTTACTTGAGTCCGTCCAAGTGATGAGCAACTTGTCAGTGTCAAAGCGTTGGCGAAAGTTTTTCATCTCCTGTTTGAAGATGCGTCTCGCCTCAGCAAAGTCACCCATGACAAGTGTCAGGTCTTCTGAGAAGTCAACCTCACATTCGCTTGCACTTGCACTGCGATAACAAAAGTAATCCCCATCAATAATTAGGGTTGGATTCATGACCAAAAAGATTCCCAATTTTCAGGCTGCCTGCGTTTGTTGCCCCATCTCACCGCAAGAGATTCAGCATCAACAATGACCAGGAATACACCAGGTGCTGCAGCTTGTTTTCGACGCGAGCTTTTAACGTCGATCGGAATTTTTTGCCCATTTTTTTCGAGGATCATGTCAATTTTGCCAGTGCAGCCGACGTTCTTGTAAACGATGGCCCCACGTTTCATGGCTTCGTAAATAACGAGATGCTCATACACATCTCCTTTGAAGTTCGGATCACACTTAGTGGCACTCGGCCCAAGTGTTACCGATGACTGATTCAGCATCTAGCTCACAGCGGAATTTAAGCAAGTGTTGAACATCTTTCATTGCCGCAACCATTAGGAAGGCTGCCTGCTCTGCATGTTCGGGGTGTACGGATAACTGCATTTCGTCATGCACAAAAGCAAGTGGGTAGTAATCCACCTTGGCTTCCTGCAAAAGCTCATTAGTACGTATGCACCAGTGCTTGCAGATCGAGCTGCCTGCGCTCTGACAAATGTAGTTGAGTGATGCGTGTTGCTTGCCCATTAGCCTGATGGGTCGTCCATCGAGGCCACGCAATACTCCAGTCTGGGCGCGGGTTTTCAAAGCTTGCATCAGGTCTGCGTAGCCTTTCAATCCATCCATAATTCTGGATCGGATACGCTTACCTTCTGCCTTTGCTTTATCTTTAGAGGCCCCAGATGTGAGGCCTAATTTGTAATCGCCACCGCCATAAAGCAAACAGTAGGTACAACTTTTGCCTGTCTTTCTGTCGGTTCCATAGATAGCTGCAAGTGTGGTGTGGATGTCACCCTCAACAACTTCTTTGGCAAACGCGCCCTGGTCAAAGGCTGAAAGGAAGTGCCCAAATACTCGCAATTCCAAGCCGGAGGCATCAGCTCCAACTTGTACCCTACCTGGACAGGGATTAAATAACTCACGGTACTCAGATTGACTAGGAACTTGACTTAAATTTGGACGCATGTGTACATTTCGCCCCGTGTTTGTATTTAATACACAGGAATGATGGATGCGTCCGTCAGTCACAAGTTTGAGCCAGGCATTCTGTCCTTCAGACAACATGCCCAGGTGTTTTTGAAGTTCCAAGATACGGGCGAACTTTTTAGATTCGTCCGTGTCAATCTCCATCAAAATTTTTTCGTCAATTTTTGGCCGACCTGAGTCGGTCAATTCCTTGGGTTCCCACCCACGGTGATTGGCGAAAGCCCAGGCGATGTGTTGCCGTGACGTAGGGCTGAACTCACGTAGCCGAGACATAGGAGCATCGGCTACATAGCCCCTAGTTTTGTTTGGGCGTTTGGGTGTGAACTCACCCCCATCGACCCAATGAAAGGCGTTCTGCATTTCTGCAGATAGCTCCTCCAGCTCAGATCGAAGTTTGCTTTCTAGTTCATAGGCTTTGGCTTCATTAAAGGGGAATCCCTCAAACTCTTGCCAAGCCATGATCTGGGCCATCTTGTGCTCTAGCTCGATGCACTGTTTGTACTGATCGAGTTTTGGGATGAACAAGTTGGCAAGCTTTTCAGACACCTCAACGTCTTGAATGCAGTACTCCAGCATTTCTGGGGAGTACTCAGCCCAATCAGTTGTCTTGCCGAAGTCGTCTTTGCGGGTGTTGAGCCTGTAGGCCCAGCTTTCCAAACTGTGGCGGCCATACAGGTTGCCAGGCATACCTGCAGGTTTTGCCCGGAAGTCCCGGTCCAACATGTCCGTCATCATCAGACGGCTCAGGATCAGCGTGTCATAAGCAAACCCGCGTGGTTCGTAAAACGGATAAACCTCACGGATGAACTGTTCATCGAAGCCGATCCAGTTGTGGCCCCAGACTTCATCAGCTAGCTCTAGGTATTTGACACCAGTTACAACGGTCTCGTTCTTTCCGGTGTCGTCATACGTGTTGATCTGTCCTGTGTCCAAGTCCTTGGTTACAAGGCAGTGGATAACTGGTACCTCTTGCCGCAGGAGACCGTTGGTCTCAATATCGGCTACCAGCCTCATTTGTTCAGCTCCAAACAGCTTTTGAGTTCGCGGTGCAGGGCATCGAAGCACTGTGTACCACCGACCCATCGGTCGAGTTCTTCACCCAATCCATCGACCAAAAGCATGGTGGGGAACAGGTCAATCTCATACGCTGCGAGCAACGCTGAGTGGTACTCCTTACGGAGCACAGAGATCTGGTGAACTAACTGAGGTTCACGGGAGATGATCGATTCCAGCTTTTTGGAAACGCGATGACATGGTGGGCAATCTTGTTTCTTGAACAAGACAAGATGCTGCCTAGAAGTCGTCATAGGTTGCAGGTGCAGATGATGTGGATTGTTCGGGTGCTGTTGGAAGTTCAATGAGTCGCCCTGTTTCTTTGCTGTAAGAGAGGTGGCCAGCTGGTCCTGTGACCCCGGTAAACCTGTTCTTCAAGACCACAAGTTCGGATGTACTTTCACCCTTACTGATGTCCCGTTGGAGGCAGCAAACGATGTCACTTAGTTGGACTATTGCGTGGCTTCCCCTAAGCATTTGCAGCGAGATCTTGGCACCATCTTCTGGGCCTTTATCTGACTGACTACGCCTGAGGTGTGACACCAAGATCATGCCCACTTGAGTCTCCTCACAGAAACTTCTGAGCATGGTCATTGTGCGATCGATACATTTACGCTCGTCCTCATTTTCGAGGCCGGACATAAGAATGCTGAGGTGATCGAGAATCACCCATTGAACGCCGTGGTTGTTTACCGCAAACCGAATATCATTAAGTATGTGTTCAGGATTAACAGAGCCGAACCCATCCCGAAAAAATAGGCGATCGAGGCCCAGGCTATTGTCGAAAGCTGATTTGAACTCAGCTTCTGGAATGTCATTGTTTAAGTGCAAGGGTTTGTTTGCCTTCACACTCATCAATCGCAGGGCAGTTCGTTTTACTGACTCTTCCAGCGCAATGTATTTAACGCTGAAGCCCTGGTCGATAAGGCTGCTGGCTATTTCACCACAAACGGTGCTCTTCCCCGAACCTGAACCGGCCGTGAAAGTGACGAGTTCGCCCCGTCTAAGACCGGAAGTAACAGCATTAAGGGAGTGATAAGGATAGTCAGCATCGCTACCCCTAATTGGGCTGGAGACCAAATCGTAGAGATCTGCTCCTCGGACAATTGTTTTCGGTTGGTAATGGCGTTTGTTCCAAATAGCTTGACGGATTGCTTCCGCATCATCAGCTTGCAATGCTTCGCTGGCGTCTTTGTATTGAGCTAGTGAGCCCAGGAATACACGGTCATGCGGGAACAATTGGACACACTCTTCTGCAGCCTCAACACCTGCTGAGTCGTTATCAAAGAGAAGGATAATCTCGTCAAACGTGAGCAGGTATTTGGACTGAGCAGCGAGTGCTTTGCGGGCAGCTTTGGCACCATTGGGCACGCTAACTACGGGCCAATTTTTTCTGGCCGACCACACAGAGAGGGCATCAATTTCCCCCTCTGTAATAACAATTGACTTACCACCACCGAACAATTGCTGTCCAAAGAGTTGGTTGTCTTGGTTTTTACCAACCCATTTGAACTCCTTTTGTTGGTTGCGTTCTTTGTAAGCAATCAACCGGCCAGTGTCCGAGTAATACGGAAAACGAATTACTGGACCTTCATCGACCCGGACGTTGAACTTCCTAAGCGTATCCTCATGAAGTCGTCGGGTGCGGATCCCAGAAAATTCCCCTGTGTAGTCGATGGTTCTGGCCTGGTGTTGTTTTGTTTGTGGTGTTGAAGAATTGCCGTGCTCATAGTATCCACAAGAAAAGCAATACCCATGAGAATCACTGAAGATGTGATAAGCGTCGCTACTAGGACAGGACGGACACGGCAATCGTGATTGAACGACGAAGGATTGTTCATCGGTCATCTTCAAGATCGATCAGGATTTCTGTGTACTCCTGAAGAATGTCGATGATTTCTGTAAGAGAAACTCCTGCAGTTTCTTGATCAAAGACCCAAGCGTCGAGTTCGTAGAAGACGTTTTCGGTGGAATCATTCTTGGTGGTCATTTCAACCAGTCGTCTGGTATGTGCGGGAAAACACAGGCCGGGATGTTGTGCTTTTCGCACCAATCCAGGTATGTGGTTTTTGATTTAGAAGTAAGAGTGTTATTTCGCATGAAGACCATGCGCAGATCCATCTCCGGGTGCTGTTCACACACGGCTTTGATCTTGCGACGGTCTGAGGGTTTCCAAAAACCCTTTAGCTCTAGAACCACTCCGTTCTTTAGGAACAGGTCGGGCGTATAGGAGGAGACCAGGGTGTAGTTCACCTTCCTGGCCTCATAGTTGAAAGGGATGTCTGCTTTCTCAAGCCATGCAGCGACCCGGCCCTCAAAGCCGGATCGATACATCAGAAGTCATACCCCTCAGCGTCTGCTTGCGTGGCTTTGGCTTCGACAGCAGGCTCGCCAACGGTGAAGCCTTCACGCTTGCCGAACAGCTCTGCCGCATCGGCCACCGAGATGGGACCGGAGTCCACGGTGTCTTTGGTGACCAGTTTGATCAGCTGCACAGCAGTGACCTG
>JAPOKD010000325.1 GCA_029977825.1 Planctomycetota bacterium
GCATCTGGCAGATGCAGGTCGACCAGACTGGCATCAAACTCAATCTCCCGCAGCAGAACCAACGCGTCAGCCAACGTCGTCGCGTGATCAATTTCGAAGGCTACCTTCGGATTCGATTGCAGCAACCGCGTGACGAACATCGCGTCGATGTCGCTGTCCTCGATCAGTAAGAGTCGGATAGGACTTGGGTCAGCCATTAACTTGATGCGTTAGGGGACCGTCGGAACAACGGCCCACAATGAGAGCAGGATACAAGTGAAATTACTACCAAGATTACGTCGAGCATTGAGCCTGTCATGTGTCTGTTACAGTGGAGGTACAGACTCCAGCTAGTCTGCCGTTACGTGTAGCAGTCTTGCCGATTAAAACGTTTTGAGGGACAGAAGCGGCCTGCGGGTAATAAGAGTTGTACGATAAAAGCAGGTTGAGGCGAATGCGTTTTCAGGGTAGGAAAACCTCTATTTGACAGGGTTTGCCCGTGCTGCTTGTTCAGCCTGCCCAAATTGTTGGCTTGTGCTTTTGAGCAGAGAAGTAAAGCCGTCGTCCAGCAGAATCGGGGGATTGAAAAGCTGGGCGGGCATCGAAAGGGGCGTTGACTAAAAGGCCGTTTCTGTCGAAACTCTTGAGAGTGCTGCAGAAGCGAGCGGACGTGGCGGAATTGGCAGACGCGCCAGACTAAGGATCTGGTCCTCAATTGCGAGGGTGGAGGTTCAAATCCTCTCGTCCGCACTCGTGAATAACGGCGTTTTGGGCCACCGAAAGGTGCGACCGGAAACGCCGTTTTTTTGTCGGCACACGGTTGGGCACGCGGTAGGCCAGACGCTTGGGCACAGTGGAGTGCAACCTTGGGGCTCCTGGCAGGCATCGGCGCGTTTCGTTGCCTCCTTCAAAACCGCGTGAATAGTGTTTGCTTGATCGCAACGGAAAGTTTTTTTTCGCGAAAAACATTGTCGTCCATTCTGGGCGTGGAGGTTCAATTCCTCGCACTCGGACTCGCAAATGCCGGTGTCTTTGGCAACCGAAGGTTCGACCGGAAACACTTTCTTTATGCGACCACACACAGCTTCCGGCGGGGCGACAATTTAACGCTGGCTCAAGGCTCGAATATCTTCATCACTGCCGTGTCAGGCTGGCGGATAAACACGCCGAATCGCTTGTAGAAATCGGCAAGCGATACACCCATGTGTTTTCTGAAAGCTGCCGATTTACCAATGCGTGGAATGTCTTTGTACCAGTTCTTTAGTACTACCACTTCAGGCACACCCTGTACATGTATCAAGTAGGCCGTTGCCCACGCACCCAGCATGTAATAGACCTGTGGAGATTCACCACCATCCCAATAAGTTTCATCTTCCAATTGCCAGCGTTCTGTATTGGAGAGAAATTCGTTGATGCTTGGCCGGCCAATGTTGCCCCCCGATTTCCTGAGTTGCAACATGTATTTTTTAAAGTCGATGAGTCCCATGTTTTCCATGAACTTGGCTGAACTGTAAGTTGCCATTCCTTCGGCCATCCACGAATTGATGTTCTTTTCTGACGTGCGTGGTTGCCTGGTATCGCAATGGGCCATTTGAAAAACATGGTGATACTCATGCAATGCTCCCCAAGTGTTTTCCATCGGGTCCAATTCTCGCTGTTTTGCATTTGTTGTTACGTCTTCATAGAGAATGGGGGCTTCTTGCGTCCAAGTCAGGCCTCCTTCTGCCTTGCCTGATAACACGGCTTGTATTTCTGCCCTGATATTTGGCTGTTCAAGAAAAGCTTCCATCTGTTCCATCGCGGACTGTTTTGAGTTTGGATCGACTCTACTGCGAGCTCGTTGGGAATAGATGTCGCGGACACTCTGCTCACTGTCTGGCCCAAGCAGATAGACGAAGTACGGTCCATGGTTCCCGAAGTATTTGATCGCGTAATCCAAACCACGCTGATAATATTTCGCGAGAGAACCATCATTATTGAGTCCCTTGGCGATGCGCAAAACCGGTTTTGGGTTTGAACTGCGTTGGCTCGTGTTTTGCGTGTTGCTTTGACCTGTGACCGTGGGGGGCGGGCACAGCAGGAAAGCTGTGATGGCAAATAACAAAGCTGGACTTGTGGCGTCGCGCACGTTTCCTCCGGGGGGATAGGGCACAGGGTTTCGGAAAAGGTGGGGCAGGATAAATGGTTGGGAAATCAGGCATGTGGGAAATCTCAGATTGTAGACTTGATGCGTTCCGCGAACATTCGCAGAACGAATTCCTGTCCTGTTGGGATGGATGGTTCAAGCAGCGTAACAACTCGCAAGCCCATCCTGCTCTCGAGATGGCGACCCGTTTGTTTGTGGATACTGCGGCATGTTAAGCTGTTGAAGACCATTATTCCGCGAGTGTCATCGTTTCATCACGAGGGGCTAAGAATGTCGAATCTTTCACCAGATCAACCGTCACCCTATTCCGCGGCACCCGAGCCAGCTGGGAATGCCTCGAAGTCTGGCAGTGTTGTCGTGTTGGTTCTTGGGCTAGTGGCCGGTGTCGTTTTTTTGCTGCTTGTCTGTGGTGGGATGGCCGTTGCCTTATTGCTACCCGCAGTCAGCAATGCAAGGCTTGCGGCGCAGCAAGTGTCCGAACAGAACAATCTGAAAATGGTGTGGATCGGGCTTCGCAATTACCATGCAACCTATAAGCAGTTGCCTTGCACGGCGTTAACGGATGCAGATGGAAATGTGGTTTCAACTTGGCGTACGGCTGTGGTGCCCTTTTTGGACGGGGGGGCTCAGATGAATGCTTCGCCAGGTGATGCCGCCCCGTTCCCGTTTCTACCAGTGAATTCCACGCTTGCAAACGAAACCAATGTGTTTGCGATTGTGTCACCCAACGGCATGTTTTCGTCTGAGCCGAATGCCAGTGTGTGTTTTAGCGATGTGGCCGACGGCTTAAGTAAAACGGTAATGGCCGTTAAACTTCCGAATCGTGCGGTCGACTGGAGTTCTACCGAAGAATTGACGCCTGACATGGCATTTGGTGCGATTCAATCGATCCAAAAGCCCGAAGCGGGTTTCTGGCTCATGGGAGATGGGCGCGTGGCGCGGATTGAGTTACCACTGGATAGAAAGACTTTCGACGCGTTGATCAGCCGCGATGGTGGTGAACCAGTGTCTCCTCCGTGACTGCTCTTGGTTGTTGTTCTGTTGCGATGCTCAGCGCATTCGTCGACGCAGATGCAGTGTTGTCTGGCGGCTTGGTTGAATCTGGCGGCTAGAGGCGGCAAGATGGTTACTGTACTGCTGAGCTCAACGCTGTGTCCAAATGTGGATTTCGTCGATCTGAACGGGGCCACCACTGACGCGGAGCATGATCGCCGCTTTCCTGGTGGCAAATTTCTGGGCTGAACCGGTGAGCGTGCTTCGCTGGTCAATTTTTGCGGTGACAAACGGTCCCCAAGTGGTGACGCGAGCTGTGTACCAGCGATCAACTTGGAATTCTTTGTCTTGCTTTGCAATGATGATTGGCTCGGAGTTTTTAGGCGATGACCCGTCGTTGTCTTTCGCGAGATACCATGCGTTCGGAGTGACTGTCAGTGAGAACAGGGATTTGCTGCTGTCTGCATCGTCATTCGCCGGTGCAAAATCGAAATCCAGAGATTCAGTTTTCTTTGAGAACAAAAACTTGAATTCGTAAACGGTATTCCCGGTTTCAGCTTTGTATTCAATGACCGCCGAATGCTTGTCCTTGGCTTGTTCTGTGCCAGTGAGGACGCCGTCAGCGAGATCCCACTTGCCTTTGGATATTGTCCACTGGTCGCCAAGTACCGCTTGTTCGAATGATTCTTTGAGAACTACTTTACTGTTGGCTGGTTGTTGCGCAAAAGCGGAAGAAGACACCGTGCAGACAGTAAGCCAAATGCTCAAGGTTGCAGATAACCGGTTTGTTGAAACTTTGTACATGGTCCCGTCGTCAAGGTGAAGCGTTTGAAGTGGTATTTTCGGTGGGTACCGTCATTGTGGAAGCTCGAACAGTGCCGCAATGGGGCAGTGGGCTGTTTTTCCGCGAATTAGCGAGTCGATGATGCGTGTTGACCGGCAGAGGGGGCTCGTCACTGTTTGTGGCTAAAACCGGATTCCAAGTCACATTTACGTGTTTTTGGTGGACGTGGTATTACTCAGCCAAGTCACCACATGGTTTTCCATCAGCGTGTAAAACGGGTTTTGGCGGCAACGCACGAATAGTGAACTTGGAATCATCAAGGCACTGGGTTCGGCACGCATGCTAATGCATCCAAGAGACAATCCATTGGTGTTCGCTGCGTCTCCGTAGACAGGATCGTCGGGAGCAATGGGGACGGCGACGTGTGACAAAGAGATCACGCCGTCCGGCCAGCGGTCATGGATGGGCTGCTCATGCCAAGTGCCTTTGGTGCGCGTCTTCAGGACCATCTGGTCATGTGTGTCTGCTGCATTTCGAATGACAGAAAGTCGATAGGCGTGGTCGTTTTGCTGTAAGGCAGGGAGGATGCTTTTTTCGAATGAAAAATTAACCAGATTGCTGAGATTGTCGACACGGTTGATATCGAAGAGGAACAATTCGTTATTTTCCGATTGCAGACGAGCAAATAGGGCCGTGATCAGTCTGGGCACACTGACTGTCGAGTCGACTGCAGATTGCAATGCAAGGATTGGAGGTATCTCATTCATCCGTCCCGCTTTCTGCAACGCGGCCAGTTTTTTCTCAACACCCTGAGTGGTCGACCATGCTTGCGAATTCGCGTTCATCGGCCATGAGCTGTATTTAAACGGATCTATCTCAGCATGAATATGCGACCATTTGGTTTTTTCGTTGCGTGAGATCAGTCCAACAGCATTGGACAGGTGCGTTATCTTGGCGAGCGGGTTGATTCCGATCATCGGTGAAAATAAAACGATCGCTTTAACAGGTGGCAGGCTTTCATCATCCAATGCAGACAGCGTGTAGTGAACGCTCAGAGCAGCGCCGTTGGAGTAGCCAGCGAGAAACATGGGGAGATCATCAGGCAGTTTTGATCGCAGGCCTTTCACAGCGATTTTCACCGCTGCCGTCCAGTCCTCCCAGCAGACTTCAGCCAAAGCACGAGGATTTGTGCCATGCCCAGGGACGCGCAGCCATATTACGGTGTAACCCTCTGAGTGAAGACGTTCCCCAATTCTTCGCAGAGAATAAGGTGAATCGCTGAGTCCGTGTACCAGAAGTACGCCACCTATGGGATTGTCGTGAATCAGAACTCGGCTGCGATTCCAGTTGTGCTCGAGGATGAATGCCGGATTACATATCGACTCTTGATCGAAGCGGTTGTACGTGCCCGCCGTTTGAGTTGCCCAGTCGCCTGTGATGTAAGAATCCAGCTCCTCGAAAACCTGATCCTCCTGGGCCAGATAGTTGTCAAAGTCATAATTCCTGGTGGCGTGTTTGGCACGGAACTCGGACCTCGGACTCTGAAGGTGCCAGCCTTGCAGTTCAGGTAACGACTTTGACAACCGAAGCCAAAAATAGAATGCGACTGCTGTTGCGATCAGGATTGTCAGACACAGATTCACTAATAGCAGGGCTGGAATGCGTAGCACGCGCCAATCCAACTCGTCCTCAGCTTGTGAGGACGCAAGCTGAAACCACTCAAAAGCAACGGCGAACACTGTTCCCAAGGTAGCAGTGATCACGAGCCACACGATCGCTCGTAGAAAAAAAGAACGTTGTTTGACGGATGGCAGCATCTTGCGCGGGTTCCGGAGGCGACGGTTTGAGCGGGTGGCGTGAAGCGTTAACCCTCAAACTATAACGCCAATGTCCAGAGTGACACGACCGCGGTATGGCGTGATGGCATGCGGATTAAGCATGGTGTCATACTTGGTTTTGAACAAAAACGGACCATTCCTCGACTCGAACGCAGTGTTGCGTGGCTCCAGCGGAGTGTTCCTCGAAATGGGAGTGTTCCTCAAAAGGTACGTTTCGCAAGCTTTGGAACATGCCAGGCTGGGTTGCTTGAGCAGGAGTCGGTGCTATTCAGAATTCGTGATCGGAGCATCGGTAGCGTGGCAGCCAGTTTGGGAAGGGGCAAGTGTCTCAGGTCAGGTCGGGTGGGGGGAAGGGTGCTCTTCTGGGCTATGTTGCAGGTTCATGATGCTGAATCGAAGTGGTTGAATGTTTTTTTCTGATCAACAGAGCGAGCCGGAGCTGAACGCACACGAATTGCGTTTTAGTAGAATTCTTCGAATTTGACGATTAAAACGTTGCTTTTTCATCCTGTGGGGCGTGTTGACTTGAACGGTTGAGGTATCGCTGACACACGTGTCGTGCTTATGCGGGTAGCCACGGTAAGATTGACCGTCTTCATTTGGATTTCGATTAGAAACACTGGTGTGAGGAAGGGGCGAAACGTTACACTCTTCAAGCCCGACGCAGGGTGCCGCAGGGTGGCGCGGGGTAGCCATGAAGGTGGCGCGGGCTAGCCGTGGTGCGGCCCAAGGCTGTGCCAAGGCCTTGCCTGGCAGTTCCGAAGACGAGTTGAATGTAGCTGTGATGCCGTTTGTGTCGCGAA
>JAPOKD010000621.1 GCA_029977825.1 Planctomycetota bacterium
AATCAGAGTTCTACGCGTGGTGGGCTCCCCAGCCTTGACTGGACTCGTTGCACTGACGTTTGCGGTTTGGAAAATTGGCATCACGCTAATGACGCTGGATAAAATCACCCCTGAAATACCGGAAATCGCAGCAACAGTAGAGCAACAGGCAGATTTCTTTGCTGCCTATATCGAAATTCTTAACCCTGCCTCAGTTTTCCATGGTGCGGCAGAAGTCACTTGGTGGAAAACACTGCTTGGCATCTGCTGGTCTGTTTTTGTCTGGACTCCAGTTGCAATTCTGCTGTCGCGACAAGGCGGACTCCTCACAGCTGGACGCCCACTCATGCCTCTGGTCACCGGCATTTCTCTTGCCTGTTCACGAACGCTTACCGGCTGGCTGACTGCAGTTGTTCCTCTGGGATGCATCAGTGTCTTTGCATTGCTGATCATGTTGATCGGATGGTTCTCAGGACTTGTGGGCGACATTACATGGGTCAACTCACTCCTGGCAGTAGCAACAATCCTGCTGGCTATCCCCTGTGGCTTACTTGCGTTTGGTGCGAATGCAGCAATCCCACTGAGCTGGGGTGCCTTGGCCAACGAACGTGATCCAGACGCGATGGACTCCCTTAGCCGCGGATACGAGTACCTTTTTCGGCGGCCGCTGCATTTGGCAACTTACTTGCTAATCGGTGCAATCATCGCGAGCATCGTGTCCGTCTTGGCCATCGGGATCGCCAAAACTGCGATCCAGATCACGAACGAACTTCTGACATTTGTCGATGCCTCGGATGGCATGGTCGCAACAAGTACCAACCTCCTCAACCACCTGCCTGTTGTGGTTTTACTAACCGCAATCTGGAGCCTGCTGGGTGGTATCTACCTGCTGCTACGTTACGATGCGGGCGGGCAGGAAGTGGAAGACTTATGGCAAGCCGATGTTTGCCCCGATCCACCATTGCCAAGTATTCCCGGACAGTCCAGCGATTCAACCTGATGAGCTGCATGACTCTGGATTCGCAATTTCTATCGCAGGTGTTAGAGAGGCTCAAGTCGCAAGTCACTTTCAACTTGCCCCCCTGCAGCAGATGGCACCACACATGAACCATCGCGATTGGGGACCAGCAGCAAAGGTCTTCGATTTCATGTAATCCAACACGGTTGCAGGATAATCCGTGATTTTGTGAATGCTCAATTCCCCATCCGCGCTGAATCGCGGGTATCCTAAGCGAAGATGATCAATACCCCGGATTACCCGCGGCGCATTCCAGCTCCACGAATAGCTCACTGAAGACAGGTTCTACCACGATGATGACCGCGCTTTTCATGCTGGGGTTGCTCACCATGCTAGCCATCTGGTTTGGCAATAGGAAAGTGGCGTTCCTGCTTTCGCTAGCCACCCTCACGGCAGGGGTTTTCTGGTTCAATCACCACATCACCGATCCACTGAAGCTCAACTTTTGACAGCCATAAAAAACACAACCGGCGAGTGGATCCTGATGCTCTTGACCACCGGAATCTGTATTCCGTTGATCGGGGCGTATTGGATTCAATTCGTTGAGGGTGAGTTTCCCTGTCCCCTCTGTCTCTTGCAGCGTCTTGCCATGCTGGGCGTCGCAATCGGAGCGATGATGAATCTGCGGTTTGGCGTACGCACATCGCATTACGCGGTCACCATTTTTAGTGCCATTTTTGGGGCTGCCGTATCAACACGACAGATTTTACTGCACATTGTTCCGGGCAATCCGAATGGCCCCGGTTATGGTTCTGCTGTCTTCGGATGGCACTTGTACACTTGGGGTCTGATTATTTTCATGACGACTATCGGTGTTGTGGGGCTGATGATGCTTTATGAAAAACATTTTGATCTCAGTACACCTGCCGCACCGCGTCCGATGAGTAAACCAGTCAAGGCTGTATGTGCGTTGGTCATTCTGCTTACCGCCGCAAATGTCTTTACGACTTTCTTGATGTGCGGTTTCGCGCCTTGTCCCGATAGCCCAGAACAGTATCTCTTACTGAGTCATCGGTAATCGATTTTGACGACTGACGCTTGCTTCCCAAACATCCGGTAGCGGGAAAACTGCCCACGGTCCACAAGGCAAGATTGAGCCACTTACCAGATGCTCGACAACCTTCAAATTCATGACACGCATCGAAGAGGAGAACTAATCATGAGAAATGATTCGCACGAAATGGATGACGCAAAACTGGTGACGGTTGCCGAACGTGACCTGGAAAGTGCCGCGTTAATTCTTGTTTCCGTTCTCAAAGACGCGGGGATTCGGGCGATAGCAACGGGAGGTTTCACCGCCGGCTTCAGAGCGGAAGCCCCCGGAGTGGTCAAAGTACAAACCTTTGAGGCAGACGCTGAACGAGCGAGACAAGTGATCGCGGAAATCAGAGAACTGCCTGATGAGAATTTCGCAGCGGACGGAGGCGACGCTCTCCCAGACGGCGACGAAGTTGCCGACGATAAACAACAGACCTGATACGTCTGGTATCCAGTGCACTGCTGGTATCCAGTGCACTGCTGGTATCCAGTGCACTGCTGGTATCCAGTGCACTGCTGGCGGTATCTGCAATTGATTCAAGTGCTACCCGCGTTTCAATTGAAGCGGTATCAATTGCCGGTCCAGAAGCGATAGGCTCGCATGGTTTGCCGAGCCGCCTCATGCTGATCGGGGTACGGAAACGCCTCAGCGCAAAGATATCCTTGATAATTGATCTGCCTTAATGCATCGATGATCGGGCCATACTGCATATGCCCGAGCCCCACAGGTCTTCGATTGCTATCGACAAAGTGAATGTGCCCGACCCATTTCCCACCTTGCAGTAACGCCTTGGCGATATCAGCCTCTTCGATATTCATGTGGAACAGGTCACATAACAGGCGCACATTATCAGTCGACAGCGACTCCAACATGGCAACGCCATCTTCGACGGTGCAGCATTGGCGTGTTTCATAGCGATTCAGAGGTTCATAAATCAGCGGCACATCATATTGGGCTGCGTGAGCACCACCATCTTCCAAGGCCTCACACAAATAGCCTCTGGCCGTATCAGGATCACCTGTATGCCCACTTGGACCCTGCATCGAACCGATGATTGCGGCAGCATTAAATTGACCAGCACAATCGATAATGCTTCGGACGAACGCACGAGCCTGTTCTCTTTTCCCGGCATCAGGATCAGCCAATTGCAATCGATGCTTGACCCATCCCGCCCCGGTGCCAAGAGCGGCCAACTTCAAATTCGCTGAATCCAACATGGATCGCAAGGCGTCCGCATCGATCACTTCCGGTCCCGGCGCGAAAATCTCAACAGCGTCGTACCCCAGTTCAGCTGCAAAAGCTATTGACCTTTCCAGTCCATCCCAAAGTACAAATGGACCGCCTCGAGCTTCCTCAACAAGACTGATAGTGACACAAGACTTCATGGTGATTCCCGATATCTGGAGAGTGAATCGAAGTGAAATGATTACGCGCCGACATCGTTTCGATTCCCAACGAGTCAGGCCTTGCCATTGAGCAGTTCCCAGCGTTATCGAGCATAAACTCAAGAGCAAGCTCGGCAGCCTGAATCCTGCATGCACATTGTCATGAACAGGACTAACCTGACTCAACCATCGTTATTCTCTGGTCGCCCTTCCACATAAACCCAGTTGTGAATTGGTTTGAGGATTTCCTTGACATCGGCAACTAGATGTTCATCCAGGGGCTCTTCCAACCAATCACACCATTGCGAGACACGCTGCGGATTCGCTGAACCCGTCACACAACTGGCAAACGCCGGATTGGCGACCGAATACTGCAGAGCGAGTTTGGCAATATCACAGCCTTGCTCAGAGCAAAACTTCGCTGCTTTGGCAGCTACATCGCGAACCTCTGGAGTTGCCTTGTGCCACTCTGGAAGTGCAGCGCTGGTCAGCAGACGTGCAGAAAATGGGGCAGCGTTGATGAGTCCTACACCTTTCGCCTCGCAGGGTTCCACAAGAGACAACGCCATATCATTCTGAAGAGTGTAGTGGTTGTAAGTAAGGACAACGTCCAGATCGGCACGATCAAGCATCTCCGTGAAAATCTTCAT
>JAPOKD010000710.1 GCA_029977825.1 Planctomycetota bacterium
AAAACGGAGTGCCCGGAATTCAATACGAAGCCGACTTCCGATCTGCGATACGCGTGCTATTTGCAGGACGCAACGTCCGAAAATGATAAGTGGCTGTCGCTCCATCAGAGCTATAACGCATCGGCAACTCTATCCGAATCCAAGGTGATTCGAAGTCAGCGTCTGTTGTGTCTGCCGCAACTTGCTGCAGAAAGGAACTCCGGTCGCCAGAAGACTGACTCTCTGTGACCAGCACGACCAAGCCGGTCGCACCAACCGGGCTCTCTGGCAGCGACGACTCAGTATCATGTGACATGATCGTGCTCTCGGGCAGAAAAACTCTCAGGTTGCCGCCGAGCCGCATGTCAGGCGTCACAACAATCTGCGGAGTAGTTTCCAACTGTTTCTGGATCTCGATCGCCAATTGATCATATGGCATATTCAGCCAGCAATACTTGCCTCTCCATTGACCAGCTAACGGGCGGACCAACATGGCACCGAGCAGAACCAGCATGATGGCTACTGTCATGATTTGCGCCAGGTTTTGCATCCGCGGTCGAGCGAGAACATGCCCTCCGAATCGCAGCACAAGATAGGCTGGCAGCAAACAGACAAAAGGCTGAAACCAACGGTTTTTGAATTCAATCGCATGACCTGACAACACCAGCATGAACAGGATTGCCACCACAACGATCAAAAACCTCTCGAGCAACAACATGGCCGCGTGTGTCTTCCCGGTCGGCTCTGCCAGTGGATTGTTTTTCCTTACATAAAGAACCATGAAAACAGCCAGAGTCAATCCACAACAGCCAACCGCCGAAATCACAAAGGCCTGAGATCCCAACCACATGTTATCGAACCAGGATTCAGACCGGTCTCCTGTTAATGTTTGCACCGTTTTTCTTGACGCGATCAACGAATGATCAAGCACCCATAACACATGGGGTGCGAGAATTGCCGTTGCTGTAACAACGGACAAAACCATCCTGCTGTTCAACAGCAAGGGCCGATATTCCTTGATCGTCAGAGCAGCAATCACAAAAGCGACCACGACAATTCCAAAATTGTATTTGAACATGATGCCCGCGGCGACGATCAAGCCCAGGCTGACATAGCCGACCCACGGGCGAACGAATTTCTGTTCCGCCATTCGGACGATGCAATAAAACAGAGCGCAGGTCATGCACGTTGCGGCTACTGTATGGGAAAGATCACGATGACTTTCCCATGCAATCTGTGGAATAGTGAACATTCCCAGAGCCCCAACGATTGCCAGCGGCACGCTTTCAGTAACTTCCTCAAGAGCTCTGAATAGAAACCAATAGGTCAGAAGCAGCAAACCATTTTTCATCACTGCCATCGCAAAGGCATTGCAACCCATCACATCAAAAAAAAGCGATTGAACCCATGTGTACAGCGGTGGCTGACTGTTGTATCCCCAAGCCAGGCTTTGAGACAAAAACGACTGTTCGGATTCATCAAAGTTGAGTGATGGTGAAATAAAACCTCTGAGAAACGCATGCGCGCAGAAATAGACCGTCAATCCAATCAGGACAACAGAACGTCGACTGAATCTGCTGAAATTACGATTCATCACTCAGGCTGCTCGCCGAAATGGTACGTGTGTGATCTCACCATTTGAATCAGCGTTGAATAGGCCAGCGTCGCAAGAAGCAGCGTTACCATGCGTCCTGCGAATTGAATAAGTGGACTTTTTTGACGAATCAAAGTAAATCCTGGTCAGCATTTCAGCCATGACTCCAAAACAGATCAACTGCAGCGAAGAAAGCATGGCCAGACCGCCCAGAAGAAACATCGGACGTGTACCAATGTCTTCCCCGACAACCAATTTGGAAAACATCACAATTCCCATCATCACAACGCCCACGGCTCCGACTGCCAGCCCAAGCGTTCCAAAAAAATGCCCAGGCCTGGCACGGTATTTCAAGAAGAACAGCACCGAAACCAGATCCAAAATCACGCGAATTGTGCGAGAGATGCCGTACTTGGACTGACCAAACTGACGCGGCGAATGATTCACATCGATCTCACCAATCCGATGCGGGTGGGTGACCGATGCAATCCATGCCGGAATGAATCGATGCATCTCTCCGAGTAGCGAAATCTGACGAATGATGCTCGCGCGGTAGATTTTCAGACTGCATCCGTAATCCCGGATCTTGACTCCAGTGACTTTAGCAATCAGCCGATTGGCAATCCACGAGGGAATCAACCGCAGAATCAAACCGTCCTTTCGCTTGGCGCGTTTTCCAACCAGTAAATCGAGATCATTTTCTTGCAGATGGTCGACCATTCGTGGAATATCGGCAGGATCATTTTGCAAATCACCATCAAGCGTCGCAATCAACTCACCGCGAGCAGCGTCAATGCCTGCCTGCATGGCGGCGGTTTGTCCAAAGTTACGATTCATCGTAACCACACGAGTCGGCAAGGAGATTTCGGCACAAGCATCATTTGCTGCCTGTACCGTCGAATCAGTGCTGCCATCATCAACGAGGATTAATTCCCAAGTCGTTTCTTCTCCGCGAGATGCAGCTGCCGATCTTGCATTTGCGTGCGCTTCACATATTGCTGCTACCAAATGCCCAACGGACTCTTCCTCGTTGTACAACGGAACGACAACCGAAAGATCCAAGTCCGTGAAGTGTTCTTCGCCTGTGACATCCATGTCATTCGTATTCATGCTATAGATTTCTTAAATTCCATGACCTGACTGCCCAACCTTCTGGCAACCCCATGTCACTCTCATTCTGGAGCCCGCGTTTGCCAACTCCACTGCCAAATCTGTCCCTGAACCGTTCACGGCAATGGCACCATAAATCTGCCTCGGGACGGTAACATTCCGTAAGCAGCGGGTATAGATCAAGTTTCCAATGGACCGATCTGAACACCCGCTGCCGCTCAAACGCCATTTGAAAGCAAACCGTCGGACCGATTCAAGCAACTCACCGAACAAGGCTCGGCACCAGCATGCGATGATCCTCCGAACCAACGACTTACTCCAGGTAAACAAGCCAACTTGGACACCAAATTGGATATCGAATCTCACGCCTGGGCCGCAATCACGACGAGAGCACGACACACTCTCAACTGTTGAACCCCAAAACCCCTGTTTTATTGCTAGCATCGACCTGACCCTTTGCGGTTGGTTTCAGCTATCCTTTTTCATGTCGCGGACAACTTTTTCATGTCGCGGACAAGGCTACCCGGAAACTCGACATGTCACCTTCTGATCATCTTCCGTCCACAGCAACCTTCAACAGCACACTTTTCGACAGACCGCAACCAAACATGGACAAGACATTACCCACGGGAAGTAACCGGAAAATGACGCGGCACCGGGAAGCCTTGACGTTCGCTGCCCGTCCTTGCTTGCGATTTTTCGAACATCTTGTCTGCAATCTTTCCATCTCCGCTTTCGAGACCGCAGTTCGAATCAGTCTTTTGGCATTGGTTTTGGTAGTACCTCAGGACGCATGTGCGTCGAGTCCCTCAGCAACCGCTGGCTTAAGCGTTGGGCGGGCGTCCGAAGTCGGCGTTGACCCCCAAATATTGAATCAGGCGGCTGCGTTAATACGAGAAACGGTTGCCGAGAATGAGATTCCTGGCGCCGTGATCCTGATAGCCAGAGAGGGAAAAATCATCTTGCATCAGGCCTTTGG
>JAPOKD010000045.1 GCA_029977825.1 Planctomycetota bacterium
GAATGGTTGCAGCTGTGCCTCTGCCGCCACATCCAATCAGCCCAATCTTGATGGTGTCGCTGCCAATCACGTGTGCCGATTGGGCAACACTCAATGAGCCGCCGCCAATCGCACCCCCAGCCAGCATCATGCTGCCGTTCTTGATGAACTTGCGGCGGGTCGGCGTGGTGCCGGGCGGAGAATGTTCTGGTGTCACGATGTCAGGTCGGAGGCAGGAAGCATTGGGCGAGTGAAGCTCGTTGCAGTAAACGCGGTAACAGTCACGTATCGCACCTACGCGGTCACCGGAGCGGGTTAGCAGTTACCCGTCGCCGGTGCAAACACTCGAAGGTAAGTCTTGTATTTTTCTTTTTTACATTCTAAGGGGGCAGGCTTCCTGTTGCCAGTTTTTATCTGCGGCTATTCCCCTGTGGGTCGGCATAAACTGGTTCCGGCAGGTTTTCGGGCCTCCATAAAACGGTGGCTTCTATGATGGAATCAGGTGGTTGTACGATTTCACCCTTTTCCTTCTTCTTGGTTGGATCGACACGACGGAGACGAGAGATCGCATTCATCCCTTTGGTGACGCGTCCGAACACCGTCTGCTTCTCGGAAGCGGAAACCACAGGCAATAACAGGATTGTGAATTGACTGCTGCCAGAATCTGGGAAAAAGTTGCCCGATTCGTCTTTGGGAATTTTCGCCATCAGCAAGGAACCGCGTAGCCCGTGACGGGCATCTTCACGTTGGTGCTCATCTTTCAGAAATTGACCTGAGTTGCCCAGTCCATCGCCGTTGGGGTCTCCCGTCAACGCCAGCATGTCTTGTATCACGAGTTGGAAATCGAGGCCGTCGTAAAATCCACTCTCAACAAGCTTGATGAAGTGGGAAACTGCTGACGGAGCCTGGTTGATGTAAAGCTCAAGTTCGACATCACCCTGAGTCGTCTTCAGTTTGACACGAGGCAACTTGTTTCCCGCCGCTTCCTGCTCTTGCTCACGCTGGCGGACCTCCATCTCCTCATTGTATTGCTTTTCATGCTCGTCCAGAAAGAAACTCAAAGCACCGTCGGTTTCGTTGAATTCTTTGTCGCCCAAAACCTCTGGTTTCTTCAAGACTTCATAAATCTTGCGTGCCGTTTCGAATTGCCCTGTAGTGACTGCCGACCTTGCTGCTACTTTCCAGATATATTCAAGCTGTGAATTGTTATCCATCAAGAATGTTGCACCTTGCAGCGTTGGTACGTCGTAAATGCTGTTCTCGAAGCGATGTTGGAGCATCGTTACCAGAAAAGTGATCGCATCTTCGTTGTACTCACCCATCATGGTGAGTGCCAAGGCAGTGTCGTAATGTTCGTCAAGCCGCTGCTGAACCTGGTCACGCTGTTCAAAGAATAACTGTCTCGCAGCCTGGTTGCGGACGTCACGATTCAGGTAACGAACAAAAGTCTCGCGCTGGTCTGAGACTGCCTTCACAAGATTGGCTCTCGATTCCTTGTAAGCAGCGGCTCTTTTATCAAGCTCCGCAACGTATTCAGGATCCTTCATCAGTTGTTCGCGATATTGCTCCGGCGTCATGTCGTTTGACGCTTCGGCGTCGCTCTTCGCGTCTTTCAGACCAGCAGCATTTGGAAGCTGGCTGTCGCCTACCGGTGTCAACACGTCTGTCTGGATAGTGGGGGCCGCAGGAGCAACGTCAGTCTCGGCCGACGGCGGCTTAGCAGACCCGGCTGGTTCGGAATTCGGGGAGCCTGCGGTACCGGAATCTGAATCGCTCTGGTCAGTCGCGGGCTTGTCTGTCGCAGGTGCCTGGGCCATGGCTGCCCCCGGCACGCCACCAGCCGCGGCAGTGCACACCAGCATCAATGCATAAAAAACAGAGCGGGCAAGCCAAATCATGGAAATCGCGGGGGTGTGAGAAATAGGAAACCGTCGGTGATACGCTTGTGCTGGCACTTACGTTCGTCTGATTCAGACTAAATATTCTGATAGAAAAATGGTTCTTGTGGGATGGTGCTGGATTTTCCCATGCGCCGCTATACTTGTGACATGAATTCACCCAAAAAACAAAATACACGCCGTAGTAAAAGCGGTGGGGCTGCCAAGTCGTCTGGTTCCAACAGGCCGAAGCGTGCAGATGGTTCAAAACCCGGTAAACCTGCCAAACTTCGCGTGATCGGAGGCGATATGCGAGGCAGGATAATTCACTACCACGGGGAAGAGTTCACGAGGCCGATGAAGGACAATATTCGGGAAAACCTGTTCAATATCCTTGGAAAGGCGGTCAAGGGGGCGATTTGCTTCGACCTTTTTGCGGGAACAGGTGCGATGGGATTCGAGTCTCTCAGTCGGGGTGCAGTATCTGCGGTCTTGGTCGAGCAGAATCGCCAAGCAGTGAAGTTCATCAAGAAAACAGCAGATACGCTTGATATTGAATCACGACTTCAGGTCGTGACGGGAGACACCTTTCGCCTTGCAGGGAATTTGCTTGAACCACCTCAGGACGACACGCCGTGGATCGTGTTTCTGTGCCCACCTTATGTGCTTTGGGAAGATTCCCTTCTGCAGTTGAACCGTATCATTCAATTGACGCTCGACAATGCGCCACCCGGCAGCGTCTTGGTCGCCGAGACCGAGAAAAAGTTCGATGCGGCCAAGTTGCCCGCAGGGGAATGGGATTTGCGCGAGTATGGAGGAACACGACTGGCGTTCATAGAACCTGCGATGAAGTGTGGACTGCGAATGTGATCCGCAGCTTGTGGCCGATGTTTGCAGTGATCTCTCGAGAACCTTTGGGGTGAATGGGGGGCCGCTCGCAGGCGGCAGCCCGCTGTCACGGCACTGGTGGATTTTGTATCGAGAGTGCTGTTGCTGTATCTTTTTTTGATTGCCTCAGCCTCCTGCTTTGCCTAGCTTCTCGCGGTGGTGTCCGCGGACTTGATTTCATACCTCGCAATGTAGTATCACCGTTGGATTGGGTTGAGGTTCTGGCTCGGTACTCACACGCTGTGATTCGTAATGTCACGTTTTTTCTTTGGCATGTTGACTGGTGCGGCAATTCTTTACGTCGGGATGAACTTCCATTTCGTGCGGGGTGCTGACGGAGTTTTTCTTGTGCCGAAAACCGAACGCACGCTTTCTGATGTCTATGTTGACATTCGCGATTTTCGTCTGGATCACTGGAAGGCCCACAAGCCTTTGGCCGAGGCAATCATGGCTAGCAACCAGAAACACCTGGCAAAAGAGACACCCCCTCTAGTGTTTCGCGAAACGGTGGCAGAAGCGTTCAGTGGGCTTTTGAACCGATAGTAAGACTGGGCTTCGTCAGTCTTACTGGGGCCGCGTCTGAGGAAGTGTGTACTCATTGGTCAAAGTCGTTTTGGGAGGGGCTCGCTGCGTCTCTTCATGATGCTTGAAGTGGTTGGGGGTGATTTTCGGGAAGGCCAAGTGCATTTGCTTTTTCATTAGTGGCGATGCAACCGTCAATCGTGGCACGAACTGCATTTGAGTCATGATTGACTTTCCATGCGTCACTGTTCTGCCATGCACGATCATTGTTTCCTGCAGCATTGCGCCACGGCTTGTGATCAGTCGTCATTGGGATTCCGTTGAGTTGGCAGCGTTATTCAGCCGATTGCCCTCAAGGCTGGAAACTTCCACACAGCGTCTATTACCTCCCGTCGTCATTAGCTTCCGTTGCTTTCAAGTCACCCATCGATGACGTTTGTTCGCACACGGTTCGAAGTGGCAGCATAGGAAATCTGTAACCATGTCCATGTATCGCAATCGTTACTTTCTGGCAGGCATTCTGTTGATCTTGTTGGGAATTCAATTTCGGATGGTTGACTCTTTCGTTTTGAACGAGCACGCAACCCGAGCACTCGCACGCGTGTCGAAAAGCGGAGCGGTTGCCGACACATCCAGCATGAGTTCAATGATGCTTGGTATTCACCCCAATCCAACAAAACGCGTGGAGCCACCAAGATGGCTCGGGTTGGCCATGATCACTGTTGGTGCCATTGTTAGTTTTCACGCCGTCGCGATTCCGAAGACCTGACGGCGGCGGTTGGCATCGTGTGCGGAAGAGTGCGTTTCCAGTAGTTGGATTTCCTCGGGTGTTCTCTTTGCGCTCAACACGCTGCATCTGAGTGTGTTGATTTCGAGACCCAATGAAAAATATATTTCGCGCATGTCGATATCGCGGAGGGCTGCGTGATGACTGGAGTTTGGTCGTCGTTGACATTGAGCCAGATAAATAACGGTGCATGTTTCCGTCACCGAAGGTTGAATTTGAAATTTTGTGGCAGCCGGCCCCCCCTCCCGCTGGATGTCACGCGGATCGGTCACGTGCAGATATCTCCCTCCCGTCTGCACGCGACCGATCCTCACCGCAAAATCAATTTGATGGATTTGCGGATTGGTATCCGATTGGACCTCGCCGCACCGCAACAGGCTGAGCGAACAGAATTGGATAATGCTCCTGCCTACCGTATTTCACCAATCTGATTGGTTGTCAGTCATGGATTCAGTATCAAATCACAAGCAGCTCTTGTTGGCACCAGTCAGTGACCGACGTCTCCACAATCACGTGGCTGCTGTCACTATTCAGCTTCTTCCCCGACTCATTCTCTGTTCATTGATTTGTCTTTCAGGCTCGCTGGCTGGTCAGGTCCCCGCTGTTGAACCACAAATTGCATCGGACGCTGCGTTTCAGGGTGATGGGCGACTTCTCGGTTATACGAGGCTCCGCGAGGGGACGCGAATCCCGGCTACGCTGGGTACTGTCGTCGCATTAGGCCCTCGCAGATGGGCATTCGTTCCCGCCGCAGCACCTGTAATTGAGCCCGTCCAATCGGTGACCCAGTCTGAAACGGTCGAAATCAAAGTGACCCAGCAGGGTGGAACCGTGACACGTCGCGTTGATTCGGTCACTCTCTCGAACAAAATCCCGGCAGCTGTCGGCGGAGCGGCCAGCCGTGCAAACGCAGCTGCATCCGCATTGCAAGATACTGGTGATGCGGAGCCTGAGGGGAACAACAGCGAACATATCGTACTGATCACAGAAAACCTGATGCTTCAGCGGATTGTGCAGGCAATCAAGGAAGATGAACTTGATAATCTGTGGCAGGTTACCGGACGTGTAACTGAGTATTTTGGGGAGAATCGACTCACCATATTGACTGCTCAAAGAGGGCAGGCAAAGCAGCTTCCACCTGCCGTTGGACGTTGAATTCTGGGTCAGATGCAGGCGTTTAACGATTGCGTAAGCTGACCTGCAGATATTCTTGAGAATTGCGGTTTCCCTTGAGCTGCGCCGCTGTGTCGCATTGTCGTTTTGAATGTGAAATGCTAGCTTGAGGGGAGTGCAGGGAGGGTTGCTCGCCCGGAAGTGCGAAGCATACGGCCTGACCCTGATACTGTCCCCAAAACAGGCACGATGGGCGGATTCATGAGTCAGACGGAAGTTGGAAAAACCGTGATCAGCAGCGAGGGGCGTGTGGTTTCTTTGACCCATGAAAGCCTCAATGCAACGAATGCCATCACTGAGTGCATGGAGATTCTGGCCGAACTGGGGCAGGAAGCTGCCGCAGGCTGTTCAGAACCGTCTCTTTTGGTGGATATGTCCGAGATCGAGCGAATTACAAGCGAGGGACTGAACGAGCTTATCGGTCTCAATAGCGAGGCTCGAGCCCGAGGCATTTCGGTTCAATTGCTTGATGTCTGTCCCAGTGTGCGGGACGTATTCAAGCTGACGCGGCTCGAGAGAATGTTTGAGTTCGGAAGCGTTGCTACCACTTCGTGAACTCGAATTTGGGATCAATTCCGCTGCAGACCGACTGCATGCCAATTTTCCGAGCCACCACTGGTTGAGCGAAGCAAGCTGCGGTCATGCAACCTCCCGGCTCGAGGTTGAGTTCACTCTAAAACTGCTGCAGAAAGCGAAGATCGCCGCTGTAAAGGTCGCGGATATCGGTGATGCCATGTCGTCGCATGCAGAGGCGTTCGACACCCAAACCGAACGCGAACCCACTGTAAACTTCGGGATCATACCCAACAGCTTCAAAGACGGCGGGATCAACCATGCCTGCGCCACCAAACTCGATCCAGGCGCCGTTCCAGTAAAAATCGACCTCGACGCTTGGCTCGGTGAACGGGAAGAAAGATGGGCGGAACCTTATCTCGACATCATCGCCGAGATAATTCGTGGCGAAAACTCGCAGAACGGTCTTCAGGTTTGCCATCGTGACGTGTTTGTCGACTAGCAGGCCTTCCATCTGATGAAACATCGGAAAGTGCGTCGCATCAGGAGCATCAGGCCGATAAACTCTGCCCAGCGAAATAACTCGGACTGGGGGTTGCTTGTTCTCCATCACGCGGATTTGGACCGTACTGGTCTGGCTACGCAACAGTTGACTGCCTTCCAAAGTGCGGTCGCCTGAGCCGCTCTTGGCCGTCGCCAGATAGAAATTGTCGAGTGGATCTCTCGCTGGGTGGTCTTCTGGGATATTCAGAGCGACAAAGTTATGCCACGGATCCTCCACCTCGGGGCCTTCAGCCGCCTCAAATCCCATTCGCCCCATGATTTCCATCAGATGGGTGATCGTTTGGGTCACGGGGTGAATGTGCCCAACGGTTGGGCGAAGCCCTGGCAGGCTCGGGTCAAACGTCGGGTCGGCACCAGCGGAGTCAACGCCGCTCAAGCGTTCCTTCGCGGTCTCAAATGTGCCTTGCACATTGGACTTGAACTGATTCAGCCGCATCCCAGCGGCTTTGCGGTCCGCTTTATCAATCGAACCCATTCGCTTTTGAACATCGCGAAGTGCACCACTCTTCTGCCCAAGGTAGCGCACGCGTGCTACCTCAAGTGAATCAGTGTCGGAAGCATTCTGGAAGGCAGATGATGCCTCTTCTTCCAAACCATCCAGGGTCGATAAGAAGTCCTGAAGCGACATGAGCTACGCCGTTGCGGATTCCGCGAGCGTTTCCTTCACCTTGTCACAAATATCCTTGAAGGCCGCTGCGTCATGGATTGCCATCTCTGACAATGTCTTACGATCCAGTTCGATGTTCGCCAGTTTCAGGCCGTAAATGAATTCGCTGTAACGCAAGCCGTGTTGACGTGTGCCAGCGTTGATTCGAGTGATCCAGAGTTTGCGGAAATCGCGTTTGCGTACGCGACGGTCACGGAAAGCGTATGCACCACTTCGCAGCAAAGTCTCTTTGACAGTACGCGTCAGTTTACCTCGTCCGCCGCGATAGCCCTTCGCACGTTTGAATAGGCGTTTCTTGGACTTGTTTCTTGCCGAACCGATTGTGGTACGCATGGTTCATTCCTGTCTTGGATTACTTGAATAATGCTTGTTTGATTGTTTTTTTCCAACTCAGGTCCCAGGAACTGACACGCAAAATAGGTGTGTCCTGAAGTTCTACCCAGCTGAATTGAAGGAAGTTTCCTTCAAGGGGAATCGCTTGAAATCTAACGACGGTTCCTGACGAAAACTCAAGTCACCGGTCGTTCGCTTAGGCGAGCGTGCGATCTGTTCGAAAGCACGTGTTCACGACTCTTGTGTTCTCACACCCGAAGGCGAGGATGTCGAGTCGCGATTAATAGCTGTTTCCGTTCAAAGCAGCGTGAATTGTTTTCTCCATACAGGTATCGACTGCTGTCGTCCCGCGGAGGTTGCGTCGTCGCTTCGAGGAAACTGCTTGCGCCAAGTGGCTTGTTCCACTGCTGCGATGCATCGCTTTACCCTTGGCTGAAAGCCGAAAACGCTTTTTCGTGCCTTTGTGCGTTTTGATCTTGGTTTTGCCTTTAGCCTTAGTCATCACTCTCGCCCGAATGGGATGTCGTTAAATCTATATCTACGGTGCATTTACGAAGGCGGAAGAATAGCGGAGCCGCCCAGATTTGGGAAGTCCTAATGCCGTAAGCTTCACAGATCTCGCCAAAGTCTTGCCCAGCAAGGCATTGTTTCGGCTCTCGGCGCTCGCCTTCGCGAGCAGATCTTACCGGATAAACGCATCAGACCACCACCACCCGAGACGAAATCGACCGTCTCGATGTTGGTTTTCTACCGCATAATCAACGTCAAAACGTCGTTTTTAGCCGATTTTGTTGGGCAAATGGCAACCTTGTTCGTGTGCCGCTTCGGTCCGTGTCGGCTCATACCAACCCCTCTAAGCCTTCTCGGACGCTGGGCAATCAATTCTGCCCAACCAGCTTTGGCTCCACATCGTCAACTTTGGCTCCTCATCGTTTGGCACGCCAGCACCCACCCGGCGTTTCCTCGCATGCTTCATCCACCGGGTTCCGGCACCCTGTTTTTTCTGCAAATTTCGATTTTTCGGCAGTCGCCATCGCTCCCGATCGATACCTCGCGGAGACCGCCGACCGCCGGCGGGGGAGCATCGACCGGTACTGGCACATGGAGCTATTGAAATGTTTCCAGCTTGGGTACTTGGCGGTCTTCGTTTCAGCTCAGGCAGGGTTTGCGATCCAACTTACCGTCACAATTGGAATTCTCATCCAAGCTAAGCCGACGGCGAGGCCTAGCCGCCGATAAATCACTAAACGCGTTGGTGGGTCACCATTAAGATTCTGATTTTGCGCAATTCCACTCCGGAACTACGGCAACAGCATGCCCAACTTTGATGAAAACGGCTTACGTAAAGCAGCCATTCTGCTGATGAGTATGCCCACGAAGAATGCCGCTCAGGTGCTGGGGCAATTGCCACCCAGTTACATCGAGGCAGTCAGCATCATGATTGCGCAGATCGATTCGGTTGGTGGCGATGATCAGGAAATCGTGATTGCCGACTTTCTGACCAGCAAGGCAAGTTCACTATATGCCAGTCCCGGCGGTCTGGAGCGGGCCAAAGAGCTGATCAAAGAGGCGTTAGGGCGCGATGCAGGTGAGCTGATTGGCAATCTGCAGCAAACGATCGAAGCGATGCCATTCAGCTTCATCAAAAAAGTAGAGCCGCAGACGCTTTTGCAATTCATTGGTGACGAGCATCCTCAAACCATCGCCCTCATGTTGAGCCACTTTCCAAGTAATTATGCGGCCGAAGTGATTGCTGGGCTTGATCCCGATAACCAGTTGGAGGTGATTCGCCGAGTCGCTGCGATTGGGCGAACTAGTCCCGAGGCAGTCAGCGAGCTGGAATTCGGTCTCGAGATGCGTTTGAGCAGCATGGTGAACCAGAAGCACAGTAACGCAGGTGGTGTGGAAAGTGTCGCGGAAATTCTGAACGTGTGCGAGAGATCAATTGAACGCACGATCATGGACTCGATTAGCCGCGAGGATCCGGAGCTGTCAGAAGAAATACGGCGTCTGATGTTCGTCTTCGAGGATATTTCGAAACTTGCTGACAGGGATATACAGTCGCTGCTGAAAAATGTTGAAACCGCTCAGTGGGCGATGTCTCTCAAGGGTGCCAGTGACGTTCTGCAAGAGAAGATCATGAGGAATATGAGCACACGTGCTTCCGAGAATCTCAAAGAAGAAATGGAATATCTTGGCAGCGTCAGAGTCAGCGAAGTGGAAGCTGTGCAGCAGAAGATCGTCGATGTCGTGCGGCAACTTGAAGACAGCGGCGAAATTTCACGCCCAACCGGCGACGAAGAAGAAGAGTACGTCAATTAGCGGCGAGAGTGACTCTTCCTGCCAAAGGTCTGCACTCTGGGTACAGGTGAAGCGACGTGGTTAATGCGCGGCCAAGTGGTTAATGCGCGGCCAAAGAGAGATCGAGTCTAATCGTACGTGTGGTCTGTTTTTCAGTTCATGCCGCTCGCAATCCACTACTCTTGCAGTCTAATCTGCCCCCGTGCCCGAGGTGATGATGGGGTTGCACCTGCTTCGCGGTGCTCACATTGCGCACTGTCGGCAGCAAGCGCCTACAAACTCGCTTCCGGAGGGTTCTTGCGTCGCAAGTGTTTTCCCAGAGAGATCAATAGTGCAAACGCTGTCAGCGGAAGGACTCCATAAAGAACGACACCACCGAAACGCTCTTTCAGCTCAGGATCTTGTGCTGCTGCGATCAAGAATCCCGTGTAAATGCCGTAGTAGATCAGGAACAGTGCTGCTTCATGTCTTCGGATCACATTCCCAGAGAGAAAGATTGGGAAGCACAGGACTGCCACGGCCAGCATGACCGGGATGTCGAAAATAATTGCTTCCTCCGAGACGTTGATACCGCTGGGGGACACAACTCCGGTTAGACCCAGTACGCACAAGATGTTGAACAGATTGCTGCCTACAACGTTGCCGACTGCAATGTCGCGTTCTCCACGATAACTCGCTACCACTGACGTTACGACCTCCGGAAGGGAGGTGCCAATGGAAACGATAGTCAGACCTATCAGTAATTCGTCAACTCCCAGGCGTGTAGCAACCGTAACCGCGCCGTCCACCAGCCAACTGGATCCCCAGCCCAGCAAAATCAAGCCAGCGACAATCAACGCGATTTGTTTCAGAATCGCAAGCCAGCCGTTGACTGATTTTGAGTATTGCTGCGCAAATTCATCCACTACTTTCTGCTCTTCGCTGCGGCTCTTGCGGATGCAGAAAACGATGTAAATGAGCAAGGCGACGAACAGTAACAAGCCTTCCCAGCGGGCGATCGTCCCATCAGCCGCTACAGCCCACATTGCCAGTGATGCAGCGATCATGAGTGGGACGTCTATCCGAATTAACTGGCTGCTAACAAGTAGGGGGGTGACGAGAGCAGAAGTCCCGAGTATCAGCAGAATATTTATGATGTTGCTGCCGATTACATTGCCCACTGCGACATCTGCATTATCAGTTAAAGCAGCTTGCACGCTTACGCCCAGTTCAGGTGCGCTGGTGCCAAACGCCACAACGGTCAAGCCGATTACAAGTGGCGAGATACGGAATGTCGCCGCCATTGCCGAAGCACCGTGCACCAGCAATTCACCACCGCCTACCAGCAAGAACAGCCCGACGACTAATTGCCCAGTGACCAGAAGCGTATCATTCAAAACTATTCTGCCCAAAAAAGATCGGAAGCGAGGCCATTTGTAATCAGCCAGTTTCGCTTGCCTGAGAATGGAGCAGGGTTACTGCCAAAAAACACACGAGTGAACCTGCTGTTGCTTGTCGTCGTCTTTACCCCTCAACACACCTCGTCGCGATGTCTTTTCAAGGGGGAAGCACACGCGAATGGTAGCACACTCAGCCAGTGGACTCGACCCAGCTACCGGGAGTCGATCAGAACGGCGCAGGAAGTGCGTGTGTTCCCAGCGTCAGCTCATCGTGATGTGCCAGCTCAACATGGACACAAAGAACGCTTGACGTGATCGACATTCTGTTGCAGTGAGCCTGTTCCACCGTACCCGAATCAACCAGCCATTCAATCATCTTTCGCTTAAATCGCCTGCAGTAGGCGAACCCAGTTCAGTAGCGTTGCCGAGTCAGTTTCCCCGCCAAGTACGACGGGGTAGCCCGCTTTCGATATCGCGCGGCTCCACTCGGGAAGGTCCTTGTCGGACGACAGGGGCAGCAGAACCTGAAGCGAAGCTGACGGATCATTTTCTTTGACCCGCATTGCCGGGCTGCGTGTTTTTGGTGAGACCGAGACGCCGAAAAACGTAGAACTTTGAGAAACCGCGACAGCAAGGGCCATCGAGTCCGCAGCTTCAGCAGCGGTACCGGAGATTGCACCTGGCGCTGCGACCGCAACGGCGTTCGGGTTGACGGCAGCTTTTTTTATGACCGCTGCGGCAAAGTTGGCGATGGCATTGATTTCTTTTGGCTGCCAGCGGCGGCTATCCTCGGGAGCAACGGCGCAAATCACGACTCCCGCTGATCTGGCGGCTTCGCCCCAGTTTTCCAAAACTTCCATTGGCGATCCTTCGCCGGGATTAATGAGCAGGACGAGTAATCCCAGGTTCTGTTGACCATCACTGGCTTCGGGAGCGACAAAGGCTGCAGCATTCCCGGCATCAGGTAGCTTGAGTTCTTCGGTCTTCCAGTCACTTGGCTTGGTATCACTCCACGCTGGCGGGAACTCTTTCAGAACTGGCCCTGCTACCATGGCTGGCGTGATGGTCAGCGACTCGTCTTTTCCTTCACGAGTGATAGACAAGGCAACTTCGGTTTCAGGTTCGGCAGACATCAGCAAGCTGCGGAGTGCGGTCACGCTGCTAATTTTGGCATCACCAAACTTTAGTAGTTGATCCCCTGATTTGATTTTGCTTTCTGCTGGGGTGCCCGGCAGGACCGAGCTGACAATGACTGTCTCGTTCTCGTTTTCGAGTTCATTGACAAGGACGCCCAGGCGTTGCGGCTGTAGCGGGGGAATGCTTTCGGCCAGTTTCGTCGTTATGTCGATTTCCTTTCCCTCGCGGCGCAGTTTGATGCGGATGGTTTCTCCCGCATCAAACCTGCCAAGAGCCTGTTTGATTTCCTGATGACGCCGTACCGTTTTGCCGTCGATTTCAATTACTTCATCACCAGCTTTGATCCCCGACGTTTCAGCGGGTGACCTTTTTCTGACGGCCCCAATCTCCGTGCCATCGTCATAAGGGTCCTTGGTTTTCGAAGCGATTCCGATCAGACCACGTTTGATGTCAGTGCCAGACTTGAGACGCTCCAACTTACTCAGGATCACATCGCTGGGGATTGCAAATGCGATCCCGGAGTCGTACCAGCCAGTTGGATCAGAACCCGCTCCACCGGCAACCGCAGGGATTAGGATCCCCATGACATTGCCGTACAGGTCAATCAACGGGCCGCCGTAAAATGCAGCCGATACGCGGGCGTCGGTTTGCAGTGCCACCCCGTCAAGCCGTTCAACTCCACTGAGTACGCCCCGGCTGATGATGGGGGAGGAATCGTTCCCAAACCGTCCCACCGCCACCGTTGTTTTTCCAATTTGCAGGTCCAGTTTTGATGGAAGCGTGATGGCTGACAGTTCCTTCGTTGTCTCGATTTTCAACAGCACGAGGTCACGGTGGTAATCCCTCGAAATCACTTTCGCGGCGTGACGGGATCCATCGGGAAGTACGATAAGAATGCTTGCGGAAGGGCGTCGGATAACGATGCTGGAAGCCAGCACGTACCCATCGGTGTCAATCATTACACCCGATGTTGGGGCGTCTTGTGACACTTCACCTGACGGTCCTTGGGCAGTGCCAATAATCTCGACCGAAACAACCGAAGGCAGAACACTTTTGGCGGCTGTACGCACTGCTTTTGCCATCGCCTGTCGATATGCAGTGTCGGCATAGCTGGGTCGCATGCACGGCAGGCTTGCGCACACGAACAGGATCAACGACAGCAGCGAACAGTTGCTGGAACTGGAAAAGCGGGGAATACGGTTCATGGTTGCAGTGTTACGGGAAGGATCTGTGTATCGCGTTGAACGGTAAGTTCGACATCGTCGCGGCGGTCGATCGTGCGAAGCAGCGAACGGAGTGTGCGTTGGCTGTCTACACGCTGCCCATTGACTAGCAGGATAAGGTCGTCGGCGCGGAGAGACGCACGGGCGGCAGGACTTTCTGTGGAAACCGTGTCGATGTACGCGGGGGTTGTTTCCAATACATCGGGGACCATCACTAATCCCAAGGCGGTCGGGTTGTGTGAGTCCTTTCGCGGTAACATCGCAGTTGCCGCGTCAATCACTGTGGTCTTTCTTCCGGCAATGATGTCACCAATCGTCGTGCGTAGAGCATTGGCCGGAACGGCATAATTGAGCCAGACACCTGTGGTCGAGTCTCGCAGTTCTTTTCCAAGCATGCCGGCCAGTTGGCCATCGCTGTCGATCACAGCACCACCTGCAGCCCCTGGGTTGTTGGCGATCAGATCCAAAATCAGAACTTTGCCACGGTATGGTGTCTTGAAGGTTCCGCGACGTGCATTTAAATCGGTGACCGATGCAACCGTACCCTGCATCACGCTTGCCGGTTCGTTGCCGGTCGCGATATTAAACAGGTTGCTTACCGCAATGACCGGATCCCCCCAATCCACTGTTGGTTCTTCTTTGAGTGCAAAGAAGGGGGTGTCAGTCGCTTCGATCTTCAGTACTGCTAATTCCAAGGACGGTTCAAAGCCGACGATCTTGGACTCGAATCGACGTCCATCGTCAAGTAGTACCACTGGTTCGACATCGAGCACGTAGCTCCACGCCGTGGCGATGTGGCCTTCAGGCGATACCAGAAAGCCGCTTTGATAAGCTTCGAGCCCTTTCAGGCCGCCAGCCCCGTAGATTTTTACGACGCGTTTTTGCGCATCTCGTACCCACGCCCCCAATGGGGCCTCGGCTCTTAAGCCTGCACCACCGGCCGCAAATAGAACTGCCAGGGCGATTGCAGCGAGACGATTCATGCCTTCACCTCGTCTCTCTTGCTTGTCGTTTGTGATGTGCCGTCGATCAGCGTCGAGTTTCCGTCGACAGCGTTGTTCGCGTTTTTGCTCTTTGGGGACCAATCAAGCCCGGAAGCGGGAACCACTTCCCATGACTTGACTTTGATCTTCAGAATGCTGTCGATGCCGTAACGTAAGTCAAGGGTATTGGGCATGACCTTGGGGTCTCCGTCGCGAAGTAACCATAGCTCGGCGGGGTCTTCGTCGCGGTCAGCAAACACTTCAATTGCTTCCACCGCTCCCGTTTTGGGGTGGCTTAGCCAACGTACTTCCAGCTCGCCAGCAATACCGACCATGACATCACGTAGCGGACGTTCGCCGCCCAGTGGCATCGTGCCCATGTAATAGGATTCACCAAATTTCTGTGGGCCAGCGTCGAGCATTCTCCGCCACGCATCTAACGCTGGTAGCAAACCCGCCACCGTGCCATCGGTGACGACATCATACATCTCACTCCGCTTGCCGATCTCGAGTGTTTCTTGTCCGATTTGAAGAGACATTTTGTCGGCTGCAACCTGGATCCTGACAGGCTGTGCGGGTGTCCGGTCTGTTTCGCCCGTAATCAGCCATGCCAGCTTCTCATCGTTGGCTGACGTTTTTGCCGGTTGGGCACCTGCTGGATACTGACTCCGTAGTGCGTCGATGAAGTCATTTTGCTCGGCGAGGTTGAAGTGATAGTTGGCAAAGCCCTTTCTTTCAGCAAGCTGATCTTTTACCTGCTGGGGTATTTTTACCGCTGGTTTGCCAGGTCGCTGTCCTCCAGGTCCCCGCTGCCGCGGTGGATTTTCGGCCTTCTCTGGTTCGCTGTCCTGCTTCAGATCTTTGTCTTTCTCGTCCGCATCTTTGTCACCCTCATCGGGTTTTTGGGGACGAGGCGGTGGGGGCGGGAGAGCACCGGCCATCTTCTTCAGTAATTCATCTTCCAAATGCACGCCCATCGTTCTAACGAGCGTTTCTACTGTTTTGCCCTCGGATCGGTAGGACATCTTGACCCGCCAGCCGTTGGGTAATGTTGCCATCACGTTTTGTAAGTCGTTAGCTGTCTGAACCACTCGGCCATCAATTTCAAGAATCTCCGCTCCATAACGCAGGCCCCGCCGATAGGCGTCGCTCGATTCCAGAATGTTGGAAACGACCACACCGCCCTCGGGCTCGGTGGATACCGTCGCGCCGAGCGTTGCGTGATCGACGATTCGCCCGCTACGCAGATATCCGAGAAAGTTCTTTGCCTGATTGATCGAAATCGCGTATCCAACCCCGACGTTAACGCGACCACGTTTCTCGAATGAACAACGGCCGACGATTCCCAGCAGCTTCCCCTCAGCATCATAGATGGGGCCACCGGAATTGCCGGGATTCACAGAGGCATCTGTTTGCAGGCAATCGCCGTATTCCAGCAGAGTCCCCGAGGGATACTGGTAACGTCCCACTCCGCTCAGGATGCCATAAGTTACCGTTGGCTTGAGATTGGTCGCCAACAGAAAAGGGTTGCCAATCACCATGCACCAGTCACCTGCTTCGGCGGCACGGCTGTCTCCCAATTCAGCTGCCGGAAAGTCGCTTCGCCCCAACAGGCGTATCATTGCCAAGTCACCTACCGGATCGATCCCGACAATGACCGCATCGTACACATTGCCGTCGCTCATGCCACAACGCATGAATGAACCTGCCGGACTGGTCACGTGAAAGTTGGTCAAAGCGTATCCGTCGGGGGAAATCATGACTCCACTGCCACCGCCTCCGCCACCGGGCACGAACACACTGACGGCCGATGGAACGGCGCGTGCGACCGATTCAACCCGGCTTTTTTCTACCTGCTCCAAGGAAGGATCCAGTTTGATGGGATCAGCCGCGAGCGACAGGTTGCCCGACAAGATCGCTAAGCCAAGGGATAGCAGACTGCTGAGAGCAAGTTTGGTTGGATGTATCATCGGTTCAATGAGATTGAAAGTGCAAAGGAAAGTTCGGCATCACGTTGTTGTGCCTGGCGGAATTACCAACAGGGATGTTTGCTTCAGTACCGTGTTTTCAAAGCAGTGTTTTCAGGCAGGTCACTTCAGTAGACGGGGTCTCAGAAAACGTATCTTGTCACCGAGGTCTCCATCACCGCCATGGTCGACTTCCAGAACGACGCGGCGCGCGC
>JAPOKD010000949.1 GCA_029977825.1 Planctomycetota bacterium
CCGCTCCAATTCTGGTATGTAAAATTCGTTTTTCCACCATGGATATGGTGCTTACCCGCATTGGTTGTGACCTGATAGTCTCGACCATCAATTGTGAATTTCCCCTCACCGATCCGATTGCAAAATCGACCAACAGTGCTTCCAAAATAGGGATGTCCATCAAGGTAGGGAGCAAGTGAGTCAAACATCAGATTGACATTTTCTCGATTTCCATCTCGATCAGGAACGTTGACATCGAGTAGCGAGGCTCCCCAACTCATAACGGAAACACTGTTACCATCGGAATTAGTCAAAGTGAACCGAGTGACTTCTTGACCGTCCTCAGTAACGCCAAATACGTTGGATTGGATGTTCATGGTGGGATTGGCAGCAAGCGAGTTGGCAAAACAGGTAATAATCGCGATAATGGGTGTCGCGGTAAGGAAAGAACGGAGCATCATGACGTTTTTCGAAGCGTTCGTGTACCAGACATGTGATGGCGTTACGTTAACCGACATCGCTGGCAAATTCACCTGATGCAGTCCATTGTTTTTTGAAAAGTGCGTGCCATTTCTGTGTCTACATTACCCGCCCTCTCACCACTCAGTATCGGGAATGTCAATATTGGCTTTCCAATCGTGCAAGCTGCCTTATCAGGCTACAGCGATCTGCCGATGCGCGTCATTGCACGCCAGCACGGCGCCAGTTACGCGATTTGTGAGGTGATGCTGGATCAGTTCCTGCTAGCCTTGAGCAAACGGCAGAAAACAAAGCACTTTCTCGATATCCATGCCACTGAGCATCCAGTAGGTGGACAGTTGATGGGCGCTGAGCCTGAGCAATTTTCGCTGGGCGCACTTAAGTTGGTCGAAGCGGGGTTCGACATCATCGATGTTAACTTCGGCTGTCCGGTCAAAAAGGTCCTGGGGCGATGCCGGGGAGGGTTTCATCTCTCACAACCCGAAGTTGCGATTGATATTCTTCGGCGAACCCGTGATATCGTGCCACCCGAGATTCCCGTGACGGTAAAGATGCGGCGTGGCATCGATGATTCAGTGGAATCCCGTGACAAGTTTTTCCAAATTCTGGATGGTGCCATCGACGCTGGACTGGCTGCAGCCACAGTCCACGGTCGTACCGTTCAACAACGTTATGTCGGTCCGAGTCGCTGGTCTTTCCTGTCAGAAGTCAAACAACACGCGGGTACAAGATTGCGTATCCTCGGCAGCGGTGATTTATTCACAGCAGAAGACTGTCTTCGTATGATTCACGAAACCGGGATCGATGGTGTTACAGTCGCGCGTGGCGCCATCGGGAACCCGTGGATTTTCCAACAGGCAAAAGCTCTCGCTGAAGGTCTTCCCAAACCGTTGCCGCCAGACCTGCATGAACAAGCCGCCGTCATGAGAGCTCATTTTCAATTGTGCATGCAAACCTACAATGAACAGCGAGCACCGTTATTGATGAGAAAATTCTGCATCAAGTATTCCCAGAGCCACCCGCAGCATGAAGAAGTTCGACTCGACATGACTCGCATTCGAACCGCAGAAGAATTCGAACAGATGCTCAACAAACACTATTCGACCAACAGCAGTGGACGCTACATACCGCGCGAAGCACATGGCTCTCAGGAAGAGTGCTGACACTCTTGAGGCTACTCGTCTTCATCTTTTTTATACTGATCCAACCGGCGATACAAAGTGCGTGCGCCAATTTGCAGTATTTTCGCCGCTTCATCGCGGTTGTCATTTGTAAGCCTGAGTGTTTCCTCAATCGCCCAGCGTTCGATGACACCCAGCGGCTTTCCAATCAGATCTGAATCACCCTGAATCGGCATTTGCACATTGTCTCCATCCTCCAATGGCTCATCCGCCAACTCGGGTGGCAAATCATCGATATCGAGCTTGCCATCGGTATCCAGCACCACCATTGTCTCGACGAAGTTCCTCAGTTCCCGGACATTTCCGGGCCAATCATAAGAAAAGAAACGCTTCGTCACCGCGGGTGTGAAGTGGGCCGTTGGCTTGTCGTGACGACGAAGGAATGTTTTTCGAAAGTGATCCATCAATGGCACTACATCTTCAAGCCGATCACGTAAAGCAGGCAGCTCAACTGTGACGACTTTCAGCCGATGGTACAGGTCCTTACGGAACGTGCCCGCTTCAATCATCCCTTGCAACGGACGATTCGTGGCGGAGATCAACCGCACGTTGACTTTAATCGTTTTATTGTCACCCACACGCGTGATCTGATTCTCCTCCAAAACACGCAGCAACTTGATCTGCGTGTTGGCGGGCATGTCACCGACTTCGTCGAGGAACAAGGTACCACCATTGGCGTATTGAAATGCTCCTTCACGGTCAGACACTGCATCCGTGAACGATCCTTTTACATGCCCAAACAACTCGCTCTCG
>JAPOKD010000121.1 GCA_029977825.1 Planctomycetota bacterium
GAAGGCATGGCTGCCATGAAGCGTCTCATGAAAGCTTTTCGTGAAACGCCTCCGCAACAACTTGCTGGAATTCCACTCAAACAAATCAGAGACTATGGCAGTTCCAAGTGCACCGATCTGAATTCTGGCAAAAGCGAAGAACTGGCAGGCCCCGTTGGTGACTTGATCATCATGGATCTCGAAGAAGAAGGAAACTACGTCGCGGTACGCCCCAGCGGAACTGAACCCAAGATCAAACTGTATGTTTTCACTCGAGCTTCTGCTGAAGAGTCATCGCGTGATCTGGATCAGGCCAAAACGAAGCTGGAGGAAAGACTGGTTGCTCTGGAATCAGATGTTCGCGAATACGCCAAGGCAAATTCCTGACAGTGCCGGCGCTGGACAGCGACTGCTAAAAGCGGCCACTCTCTTTCGTGCCGCAGCATTTTGAATGCCTTGGACTGTGCTCCCTGAATGCCTTGGACTGTGCTCCCAGCTGACTGTGCTTCCAGCTGCCTGGCCCCAAACTACCCGCGCCCCAACTGTCCGGTACTCTCCTCCGAAATGGCCCATCTCAAACAAAAAAAGGAGACCGGGTTGAGAACCCGATCTCCTTTTCAAATGTTTCTACTGACTGCCAGTGAAAGCCTAGTAACGACCACCACGGTCGCCACCGCGTCCGCCGCCACCACCGTAGCCGCCACCACCGCCGCCGCCGTAGCCACCTCCGCCGCCGCGACCACCGCCGCCGCCACCGCCGCCGCCACCGCCGCCGCGTGGGGCGCGAGGACGTGCTTCGTTGACCGTTACATTACGACCAGCGATCGCACTGCCATCAAGATTTTCAATTGCTTCCTTGGCATTCTCACCATCCGCCATTTCGACAAAAGCGAAACCACGGGATCGGCCGGTCTCCCGATCCATGATGATGTTAACCGACGTTACCTCTCCAAACTGTTCGAAAGCCGAACGTAAATCTTCGTCGGTGGCGGTAAACGCGAGGTTACCTACATAAATATTCGTCACAAAACTAACCCTACTAACGACCACCAATGAAGCAAATCGCTTCGCACAACCACTCGTCGGATGGTGAGAAAACGGTCCAAACCATCGATCAAGGAGCTCTGGTGGTTCCTAATTCACTGAAAATCGTGACAGAGTGCCGCACCATAGTCAATGCTCCGCCGCCTTCGCTCCCGGCAAAACCTCGCTTTTCCCCAAATACGGCAAAACAACACAGAAGCCCTCACTGGGTGGCTAACCCAATCTCACCTCAGCTACTTCATCGTTTACAATCTGGTTGTTGTCTTTTTTATGTCCCACCCCACTTCATTGCCGCCCTGGTAACCCCCATGCTGAAACCCTTCTACACCTCAATCGCCATAACCCAAGCTGCCTGTTGTGCCCTGCTTCTCACAGGAACACTCAAAGCAGATGACACTGACTCCGGATACCATGCCATTTTCGACGGGAAAACCCTCGATGGCTGGCACGGCCAACCGCATTTCAGCCCAATCAAGCTGGCCGAAATGTCAGACACAGACAGAAAAGCCCAACTTGCCAAGTGGGACGCTGAGGCAGCTCAGCATTGGAGCGTTTCCAATGGTGAGTTGATTAACGACGGCAAAGGCCCTTACCTGACAACCGATAAGGACTACACCGATTACGAGTTGATGCTGGAATACCGCACCGTGCCGCGTGCCGATAGTGGCATCTACCTGAAGGGCACACCACAAGTCCAGATATGGGATTACACCGACGAAGGTAAATTCAAACTCGGCGCCGACTTGGGTAGCGGTGGCTTGTGGAACAATAGCAAAGGTGCTGCGGGAAAAGACCCGTCAGAACTTGCCGATAAACCTTTCGGCGAATGGAATCAATTCAAGATCCAACAGATTGGCGCACGCACGACTGTCTACCTCAATGGCAAGAAAGTGGTCGACAACGCGACCATGGAAAACTACTGGGACAGAAACTCACCACTATTCAGATCAGGGCCCATTCAACTGCAGACACACGGCGGTGAAATTCGTTGGCGCAACATCAAAGTCAAAGAGCTTAGCCCTGAAGAGGCGAACGCCGCCCTTCAAGCCAGCGGAAACAGCGACTTTGTGTCACTCTTTGATGGCAAGACGCTCAATGGCTGGCAGGGAAGCGTTGACAACTATCAAGTGGTTGACGGTGCTATCCGTTGCAAGAAAGGGAAAGGCGGCATGCTGTTGACCGACAAGGAATACGGCAACTTTGTAGCCCGGCTTGAATTCCGCCTGCCACCCGGTGGAAACAACGGGCTGGCAATCCGCTCACCGGGCAAGGGCGATCCAGCTTATGCTGCGATGACCGAATTGCAGGTGCTCGACTCGGAACATCCCAAATACGCCAAGCTTGACAAGCGTCAATATCACGGCAGTTCCTATGGGATGGCTGCTGCAAAACGAGGTTATCTGCGTGATGCAGGACAGTGGAATTATCAGGAAGTCACCGTCGACGGCAGCACCATCAAGGTGGAACTCAACGGCACAGTGATTCTGGATACCGACTTGAAAAATGTCACCGAATTCATGGGCGGGCGGCCACACCCCGGAAAAGACCGCGCCAGCGGATTCTTTGGCTTCGCGGGACACAACGACCCCGTCGAATTCCGTAACGTTTCCATCCGCGAATTACCCGCCACAGCGGCTAAGTAAACAGCGGCTAAGTAAACAGCGGCTAAGTAAACAGCGGCTAAGTAAACAGCGGCCAAGTAAACACAGGTTTGCGGCTTTACCGTCGGTGTCGCGATCGCGGATCGACACGAAGTCAGAAACTGAAAAGTACTGCGCTATCACACGGACTTACCTGTGGTAGCACGCGGTCAAGTTGCCTTGACTGCTGTCCGCCCACCATGGGCAACGCCAGTCACTAGCAACCCCGCCAGAAAACTGGTGGGGGACGCATGGAGAACAAGCTCGCAAACTCGATTTTTTGTTCGAGTGCGAACGCTGCCGCGACATCTCACATTGAGAAAACAGGCTGCCTCCAGCGGTCTTGCGACGCAGACGGAAGTTCAGCCATTGATTAACTCACGAAGCTGCCGATAATGGTCGATGGATAGAGTGCATCAGGGAACAAGTCTTTGATTTGTTTCTTGATTGGGACATTGAATTATGCCCGCACCTGCTTTGGTCTTCCTATTTCGGCAGAGGGATCATTTACAGGGTTCGCCTGAGTCATCCAAAGGCTTGTGCAGTAGCACGCTGAGGCTCACGCGTTTCTCCCAGCGGCTCCATTTTGCCGCCGACTGATCAAAGCGTCTAACATAGCCGGCCGTCACTCCTCGCGAGTGGCGGCCGGTTTTTTTGTGCCCTCAGGCAATTCGCTCATGCGATCTGCTTGGGTTTCACTCAACGCCCCACGTGCAATGTCAGCCCGAACATCACCCGGGTTTAAGCATCACCCGGGTTTCAGTATCAGCCGGGTTTCAGCATCAATGGGTCGTTTGATGATTCGCCCCGCCAACTCACTCGTCTTCACTGAGCTTTGCGATCACTGAAAAATCCTCAAGCGTTGAGGTATCACCGACAACCTCACGACCGGACGCAATGTCCCGCAGCAGACGCCGCATGATTTTTCCACTTCGTGTTTTGGGCAACGAAGCAGCAAATCGGAGGTCATCAGGCTGTGCGAGCGCTCCGATCTGCTTGCGAACGTGCATCCGCAATTCCTTTCGCAATTCTTCGTCTGCCTCGCGGTCCCTGATCGTGACAAACGCAGCGATTGCCTGCCCTTTGAGATCATCGGGACGCCCCACCACGGCAGCTTCGCAAACAGCCGCATGACTCACCAGCGCGCTTTCGACCTCGATGGTACTGAGGCGATGGCCAGATACATTGATCACATCATCGATGCGTCCCATGATCCAGTAATAGCCATCGTCGTCCTGTCTTGCATTGTCACCCGTCAGGTAGTTGCCAGGTACGGTGGACCAGTACTGCTCCACGAACCTTTCGTCATCGCCCCAGATTCCACGCAGCATGCCCGGCCATGGCTGTCCGATGCACAACATACCGCCGTGATTATCTTCTACGGGGTTGCCAGCTTCATCCACAATCTTCGGCACGACGCCGGGCAAAGGTGTTGTACACGATCCCGGCTTGGTTGCCGTGATTCCTGGCAACGGACTCATCATGATGCCACCGGTTTCGGTCTGCCACCAAGTATCCACAATCGGGCATTTCTGGTTCCCAATTTTTTCGTGGTACCACATCCATGCTTCCGGATTGATTCCTTCACCGACACTTCCTAACAAACGCAAGCTGGAAAGGTCATGTTTGTCGACATGCTCATCACCCCATTTGATGAAAGCCCGAATGGCTGTAGGAGCGGTATACAGGATTGTAACCTTGTACTTTTCAACAAGCTCCCAAAACCGATCCTCGGCGGGATGATTGGGAGCCCCTTCGTACATCACACATGTCGCACCAGCCGACAGTGGACCATAGACGATGTAACTGTGCCCGGTAATCCATCCACAGTCAGCCGTGCACCAGAAAATATCATCGTCACGGTGGTCAAACACCCATTCAAATGTCCGTTTGGCCCACAGGTTGTAACCAGCGGTCGTGTGGCGAATGCCTTTTGGTTTTCCCGTGCTTCCCGAGGTATAAAGAATGAACAGTGTTGTTTCGCTGTCGAGTGGCTCAGCCGCCAAATCACCGCTTTGCCCATCAACGACATCGTGCCACCACACATCCCGGCCTTCTGTCATCGGCACGCCATCCTGTCCGATCCGCTTTAGCACCAGACACTTTTCAACAGTCGGTGACTTCAAAAGCGCCTCATCAACTGTCTCCTTGAGGGGCAACACCTTGCCTCGACGGTGCAGACCATCTGACGTGATGACCATTTTGGCACCAGCATCATTGTTTCGGTCAGCAATGGACTCTGCGCTGAAACCGGCAAAGATGACGGAATGAACCGCCCCGATGCGAGCACAGGCCAACATGGCGATCGCCAGCTCAGGTGTCATCGGCATGTAGATGCTGACAACGTCTCCCTGATTGATCCCCTGTTCACGCAACCCCGCCGCACACTTGGCAACCTCTGTGCGCAATTCTGAATAAGTCAACGTGCGAGTATCGCCCGGCTCGCCTTCCCAAATGATTGCCGTCTTATCACCGCGACCAGCCTCGATGTGTCGGTCCAGACAGTTGTAACTGGCATTGGTTTTTCCACCAGCAAACCACTCAACGTTGGGGGCATCCCACTTACATACTTCCTGAAACGGCTCGAACCAATGCAAATGTTCTTCCGCCTGCTCTTTCCAGAAACCATCACGGTCCTGAGCCGCACGGTCGTACATCTGCTGATACTGCTCGGTTGACGAGAATACCGCTTTTTCCGTGAACTCGGCGGGCGGGGGAAACGAACGATCTTCGGTAAGGACGTGGTCAATCTGACCAGAGACGTCAGTCATGTTTGCGAATCCAATCTCGCGAGGAATAAGTCAGTTCTTCGGGCGGTCCAGCGCGTTACTCATGCAACCAACCGCGGCCCGTAGTCTAGTGGATTTTTCCCTGCCCAGGTGGAGCCTCGATTTTAGGCCAACGAGCCCCATCCACGCCTGAAATCCGGGGATTATTCAGGGTTGCCTCGGCAACACCTGTCGCTGGCCGCAACTTACTGGTTTAAAAACCCGGACACTACCAGGAAGCAGGAGCGACACTGAGCCAAACCGTCATAGCTCACCATGCCATCAACAACTCCGCAGCAAACCGCGAAGTAGCCAAAGAGATTGTCAAAGATGCCCCGTTGACCGACTGCTGTACAAGTGGCGAGCCCCAACAGCGTCTACAAACGCCTCGTTTGCCTCACTTGCCAAAAACTCCACCGCAAGCGAGACCGTGGCCTCTCTTGCTGGATGATCCGGCAGCATGCTTCTGATTCCAGCAGCGACGCCAAAGCGTGCATTTCCATCGGCAAACTGCTACCGATTCAGTCTAGGCTGCACGCCGATCTTGACGGATCCGCCGACTGCTGGCCTCGATTCTCTCGCGAACGGCGGCATGAGGCCCCATTTCTTGCGTTGTAGCATTGGGATACCAGGCCCGCTGCGAAACAGAATCAAGTACCTGCTGAGCCAAGTCCACTGCCCGAGCACCTGCCACGCCGTCAACCGTCGGCGAGATACCTGTCTGAATGCTGATCACAAAGTCATGCAACTCGTCAAGGATGGCGTTGCGTGGCTCCAGCTCAAGAGTTTCGCAACGCAAACGCTCGCTAAATAATTGGCCGGAATAACCAAGTGGATTATCTGTTTCGGTGGACAGATCGAACTCGCGCCGCACAACCGTATCACAGGGTCGCACTACTGAGAGAGCGGGTGCACCAAAATCAATCTCTGCAAAACCGTGACTTCCGAAGACCTGCATCTGCCGTGCCGGCTCGGGGCTTACACGTGAAGCTTTAACATTGGCCACCAAACCACACTCAAATTCAATTCTGGTTTCTGCCAGATCCTCATGATCACTAATCACTGCCAGTCCACTGGCTGCGACGGACTTTACATTCGCATCCGTCATTGACAGGATCAAATCAAGATCATGAATCATCAAGTCCATGACAACGCCCACATCGAGGCACCTGCCTGGAAAGCTCGAAGCTCTTACAGCTTCCACGTATTTCACGTCGACCGATAGTTTTTCCAATGCAGTAAAAGCCGGATTAAACCGTTCCACATGCCCTACCTGCAGTGTCAGCTTTTTTGCACTGGCCAAAGCCGCGAGACGATTTGCATCATCACGTTCGATGGTAAGTGGCTTCTCGACCAGCACATGCTTTCCTGCACTCAAAAGTGTCTGTGCAATCTCCGCATGCATGTCTGTCGGAGCAGCGACCACAGCCGCATCAATTTCGGGCAGACAGTCGCGATAATCCGCATGCACCGGCACCCCGAAAAGCTCTGCAGCGTTCTTCCTCGCACCTTCAAAAGGGTCACTCACTGCAACCAGCGTTGCCCCATCAACCTGCCCCAGCAGCTTGGAATGTATTCGCCCAAGATGGCCGGCACCAATGACTGCGATCCGTAGTTCACTCACGCTGCTTTCCTTCGTCGATCACGACCACGGCCGTGCCGCCCGTCGCTAGATTGGTCAATAGAATCAAACAAGTGTTTCAGTACTGGCCGAATTGGCCCGCGATTCATCAATTCCTCACGTGCCACCTCAACCCCCACGCGGGACCGATACAACATGCGATAGGCCTTGTTGAGCACTTTGATGTCGTCTTCCGGATAATCATGCCGTTTCAAACCGATGGTATTCACTGCACGTGGCTTGGAGGGCTGGCCATCCACAATCAGATAGGGCGGAACATCGTGAAGGACGCGACTCATGCTGCTAACAAAGCTAAGCTGTCCGATTGAGGCAAAGTGGTGTACCCCAACGCCACCAGCAAGCGTTACGTCATTTCCGATATGCACATGCCCACCAAGCATTCCGTTGTTGGCAATGACAATGCGATCGCCAAGCGTGCAATCATGGGCTACGTGTGTCCCGGTCATCAGGAAGTTGTTGTCACCAATGCGAGTGACGCCCTGATCCTTTTCGGTCCCACGATTGACAGTACAGTTTTCGCGAATCGTGTTACCGTGGCCAATTTCAACACGCGTTGGAGTGTTTTCGTAACTGGTATCCTGCGGATGACCTCCAATCACACACCCCTGAAAGACGTGATTGTCCTCACCCAGGCTACAAATGCCAGCCATCACAACGTGATCCTCAATCCTGGTGTTGTCGCCGATCGACACATCAGGACCAATCACACAGAAGTGACCGATCCGGACGTTTGTCCCGATTTTGGCCCGGGGGTCAACAACAGCGGTTTGAGCGATAGACGTGCTCATTTTTGCTCCGTGGTCATGTGCTTTGCGTATAACGCATTCATTTCAGGAATCCACTCTCAACGCTAGGCCGCTTTTCTCTGTTTCAAAAATGCGGACTGAGTGTCGTGTTGACCCTGAGCCGCCAGTTCAGCCAACTGGCTTGCCATTTGTCCATTCAAATTGTGACCGCCACGGAATGATGTAAATCGCCCAATCAAGTCCACACCAGCCAATGACAAATCACCTATCAAGTCGAGTGTTTTGTGCCGTGCACACTCGTTCCTGAAACGATATTTATTTTCAAGCGGCCCCTCGGGGCCGATCACCAACAAATCCTGGTTGGTCACGTGGGCAGCCAGCCCCGATTCCCTGATCTGATCGGCTTGAGCTTTGGTGACAAAGGTCCTGGCCGATGCCACTTCCCGGATAAACCGGTCCGGCGTCAATTCCAAACCAAACGCCTGGGGAGCAATTGGAGTCCGATCATCAAAACTCAACTGGTATTCAAAATACGACTCACCGGCGTGAGCCGGCACAGCCTCCACCCAACCGTCCATGGTGCCAATGCGGTAGCGATCACGAATGACCAACTGCTGCCGCGGGGCAGCCTGCACAATCAAACCTGCACTACCCAACTGCTCAACAAACTCAAAGCTACTGCCATCAAGGGAGGGCAATTCTTCGGCGTTGATTTCACAGATACAATTGTCGATTTCGAGTGCGTACAAGGCAGCCATCAAATGCTCAACCATCTGAAACTTCGCCTCGCCATTTGCGAGATTAGTCCTCAGACTGGCATCGCAGCGACGACTGACGAGTGCTTCGCACACGGGGATGGCCGGCAGGTCCGAGCGAATCAGACGCACACCCGTACCAAGGGCAGCAGGGTGCACAATAACCCTGACTTCCTTGCCACTCCAATAACCCCGCCCGCTGACTTCACATGAGACAGCGATCGTATGTTCGTTGCGTGAAGGATTCACGCTTCGGCCTCCCTGCACTAAGCGTCCCGACATCCTTGCCGGAACCATGATCAAACAAAAACGCGTGAGAGCAAGCCACTCACGCTCAGGTTAGAAATCGCCACACAAGTGCATGGCGATTCCAAATCATCGCCTCACAGGCCACAGCCAGCCCAAGCCCAGTGGGCCTAGTTCCGCTGAACGCCAGGAGTTGGGGCAGTAGCTTGCTGCTCCATCTGCTTTGTCAGGTACTGCATGATCGCTTTGGTCATGTCGAGATCTTCGTCGTGATAAACGATATTCTTCATGACACCGCGAATGACGGTGTCGGGCTTCTCAAGGTCCATCTTGTCGCTGTTATAGCGAAGCACAAGATTGATTTTATAGAAGTCCGCCATCACCTTCACACCAGCGGTAATACGCTCGTAGTTCTGGTAATAAATGCGTGCCTCCGCATCAGCCAACTCACGACGCTTGCTGGTCATCTGAATGCGAAGCTGCGAATCACCTTCAGCGATCTGTTGCTCCAACGCACCGTACTCGGGAGTGCCGATTTTGTACTGGGGCAATTTTTCTGCGAGCTGTTTGAGTTCGCCCTGCTTGGCTTTCATCTGCGCGTCAAAAGCTTTCAGATCATTCTCAACCTTCGATACTTCTGCTCGAATGCCCGGATGAGTCTTGAAGATGTAAGCCACGTCAACCACCGCAACGCGATGACCGGTGCTTGCCGAAGCTGGCTGAGCCGTCTGTGCCGAAACCAAAGCTGGCACTAGGGCTGTCGTTGTAATGATGGCCAACATGATGGCCGATTTGCCGAAAGATCGCACGTCCGCTCTCCTTGCGTTGTGGGTGCGTTGTTCTCCGAATGCTCTCGCATCCTCCCAACCAATTCCGGCGTCCATCGCCACGGTCGGAAACTCTTATCAATTCGCTGCCCCCTGAAGGGTTGGCGATTCGATTCGAGTCGGATTCTGTCACCAATTCTTGTAGACGTAAAGGTTGAAATCGCTGAACACCACGCTCAGCAAAAAAAAATTTGGTTGAATTGGTAACAAACTCAGCCCTCAGGCCGTGCCACCAAATCGATCGTTACCGAAATGGACTCCCCATTCCGCTTCACAGTGACCGGTATTTTCTGGCCCGGTGAGCGTGAACGCATGAAATCCAACACTTGCTGCGAGTTCTTGACCTCTTTATCTCCGAGCTTTTCCAACGAATCACCCGTTTTCAATCCGGCGCGTGCCGCCGGTGCGTCTTGAACCAAACCCGAGATCACCACTGAATTCTCACGATTTGCCAACGAAACCCCCATGTAAGCGGTGATCTGCCGGCGGACACGCACGCGATTCTCTGTTTCAGCGTATTCCGGACGCTGCTTCAATGTCGCCAATTCATATGTGACGTCAGAAACTATATCGGTTATGCGGGTTAGTCCACCGAACTCGATTTTGTCGAAATCGTCAGTTGGACGATGGTAATTGTCGTGCAAGCCCGTAAAGAAGAACAAAACAGGCACGCCCGCAGTGTAAAACGACTGGTGATCACTCGGGCCATATCCCGAGGGAACCTTGAACAAGTCGAATTTGTAGCTCTCGTTGGCTTTCTCGACCAAATCGTCGAACGTTGGTGCCGACCCGGTTCCATAAATCGTCAGTTCGTTGTCTCGCAAACGCCCCACCATGTCGAGGTTCACCATGGCAACCGTCGACTCCAACGGCATTACAGGGTTTTTAACGTAATGCTGACTGCCCAGCAGACCGCGCTCCTCGGCACTGAAGCCCATGAACAACACCTGGCGATGGGATGGTGCATCCGCCAAACGGCCCTTCATTCGCTGCGCGATTGCTAGCATCGCTGAAGTGCCGCTGGCGTTATCATCCGCCCCATTGTGAATCGCGACGGTCCCTGGAGCCAATGAGCCATAGCCCCCCATGCCGACATGATCGTAGTGCGCTCCCACAACCACCGTCTGATC
>JAPOKD010000213.1 GCA_029977825.1 Planctomycetota bacterium
AACACCGGAATTCGGGCGGTTAGCTCAGTTGGTTAGAGCGCCACGTTGACATCGTGGAGGTCGGAGATTCGAATTCTCTACCGCCCACTCCCAAAAACCCGCATTACCTGATGTTTTGCGGGTTTTTTTGTGTTTGGAACGGATTTCAACAGGCAACCCATGTGGTCTGCATTGCCCCCAGCAAGAAGGCATTTGCCTTGCTTGTCTTGTACCAAGACCTGAACAAGATCTCGAGTATCAACACCCAACTCAAATCTTGTGCACATTGGCGTAGTGCTCGGCCCGGATTCCTGACGAGAGACGCAGCGATGTTGCCCCTGTTCGCCGGTTTCATTTACTCGTTCGCCTGACAGTCCAAATCCGGAAATGTGGACGTGTGCCTCGCACTTCCCTGCTTGGAATCTGTCTGTTTTCCTGACGAGGGCCTAAGCAACAGCCAACGGTCTCACTGCTTGCTGTGCAAAACCCTGCCTGCCTAAACTGTTTCTGGTTCTGGTTAACCCGTTAACCCTGCGCAAACCGAAACAAATCAACAGTCCAGATCGCCTTGGACTAGGTTCCCTGATCTGATCTTTGCTGCTCTGGATGCATATCATCAAAGCCACTGCCCCCCTCAAGTAATGGATACCTCCGCAAGCTTGCTTGACTCTTTGCGTGATGAATCAGACGAGGAAGCATGGCGTCGGCTTGTCACTCTCTATTCACCTCTGTTGCGAAACTGGCTACTTCGCCACAACGCCAACATGGGTGACATCGATGATGTCGTTCAGGAAGTGATGACCGTTGTCCTCCGCCGCTTCCCTGAATTTCAACGACAACCTACCAGGTACGCGTCCAAGAAATGCTGGCGACACAAATCATGTCTGAGCACGGACTTCATGAAACATCGTGGCGAGATGACTATGCCTTCAATTGGGGAGGGTAAAACGAAAAGTGGCTTAGAGGTGAACAGGGTTGGTACTTTCTGCTGCCTGATGGAACGCTGAACCTGTGGAACGGTTCCTTCACAGACAGCGTTCAGATTGCTGAATTCCCCGATGTGATTTACGACGCCCCACAGCAACTGATACAAGCAACTCCTTCAGACCTTCAGGTCGAGATTATCGATGCACAAGTGCTGGTAACCACTGGCAGTCAACTCGGTACCTTTCAGGTTGAAGTCACAGTTTCTGACGGCACGGTAGCTGCGAATACAACTTTTTCAGTCCACGTTGCCAATACCGCACCGATTCTGGACCTCGAAAACCAGACACTGGTTGCAGGCATTCCGCTGAACCTCGAACTTCCCACTCACGATGCTGACGGTCATGAAGTCACCTATTCTGTCGAAGTCATGGGAAACCAGCTTTCCGCACTAAACGAAGAGCATGGCTTTTGGTCAAACGGCAATTACCACACCAATTATCTGGGTCATCAGGAGCGTTGGATTCGTGACGAATCGGGGCAATGGCATTTCTTGTTACCCGACGGCGGCCTGTATCGCTGGCAGGCAAGCTTTGCTGGCAGCACACTAATTGCCGAGCCGGGCAGTGCCGTGTACGACGATCCATCCCTCTTGACCGATCCGCAAGATGTCGCGATCGTCGCCACGCTCAGTAGTAACGACCTGACAATCGTCGCTCCGAGTGATTACGAGGGGCAGATTTATATTCGAGTCGTTGCCAATGACGGATATCAGACTGTCAGCGAGGTCCTCCGATTATCAGTGGTCTTAACGGATGATGTGGATGCAGCCTTCGCCTCAGACATGAGCTTTCTATTCTGATTCCATGACAAGCGACTGAACGATTCGGCCACTGAATCCAAGCTCGCGAAATGAGATCGCAGTGCAGCATCACCGAGTGACGGCATTGAAACATTCTGGCTCACTTCTGGTTGTCACATCAACAATGCGTCCGCACGCGACGGAGCATGGTCGGGCAGTGACGACAGCAGGAAAAATACTACTGCTGTCTGAATATCAGCAATGCCTGTGCGGCAGTCCTGAATCCCCCTGAAGCGTCTCCTCGGCGACAGGGCAAATCAAAGAGCCACAATCCTCGTAGGTGCCGTTGTAATGCTTGAATGATTCTTCCACACTGATTCATGACACGAACAAGCGTTTTCGCAACCATTGCCATGCACGAGCGTATCAACAAGCAGGCCTGCTCATGAACTCTGGACTGACTCCGAACTTGCCTCGGTGCTCCTCAAGTCGAATTACCACACCTTTAGTATCTGTTTCTGTGCCCGGTCTCACTCCCTCGGTCTGGTGCAAGCTTGAATACCTCAACCCAAGCGGATCGACCAAAGACCGCATTGCACGCTACATTCTGACCAAAGCGATGCGTCAAGGAGAAATCAAGCCTGCAGGAATGGTTGTCGAGGCTTCGAGCGGTTCAACCAGCATCGCGATGGCACTGGCATGCGCTCAGCTTGGTCTGACATTTGTTGCTGTGATGCCAGAGGGAGTCAGCAACGAACGTGTGATGATGATCCGTGCTTACGGAGCCGAAGTTGAACTGACACCAAAACCGGAGGGAATCGCGGGGGCCATCAAGCGGGCCCAGAGCATCTCAGCGAACCGAAACGCTTATTGGCCCCAACAATTTTCAAATATTGACAATGCAAACGCGCACCGCAATGAAACAGCCCAGGAAATACTTAGCCAAATCGATACCGACTCGATTGACCTGTTCGTCAGCGGAGTTGGAACCGGTGGAACGTTGGTGGGAGTCACCGAGGGCCTGCGTGATGCGGGTTGCAACGTGACGCCGGTTCTGGCCCGACCGATCGATACAGGGGTCATGAGCGAAGTGGAGTGTTCCAGCTTCAGCGGCCGCATTCCCGGCGTTGTGGATGGATTATCTGCCATCTTCGCGAACGCACATTTCCCCCACTTGCAGGAAATCGAAGTCTCCGACGAAGAAGCTATCGACGTAACACGCCAACTGATCCGCTGTGGCTTTCCTGTTGGGCCGAGTTCGGGACTGAACTTTCTGGCCGCAGTTCGCTCGATCGAGCAACACGCCGGTGACGAACCGACCGCAGTCACCGTCTTTCCCGATCGGATGGAACGCTACTTCTCAACAGAATTATTCGCCAGCATGTGAATCGTTCCAGAGTATTCACCGATTGGCTCGAGTGCACCCACTGCCGCCCCGTCCACGACGATCCAGTCAAAAGCAATAAATTTTTGGATCCGACGGCATCTTGCTACCGGTGCTTTCAGGACCGGTACATCTTGGGACTAGTGCTCAGGATCTGTCGCTCTGAGATCTGGTGCTCTGAGATCTGGTGCTCTGAGATCTGATGCTCACATGCTGGCGACTCGAAGACTGCCGGCAGTCGCAGAATTCTTGGGGGCATTTCGTTTGTTACTTGGACTTGTCCCGCAAGAACGCTGCACGAACGCAAATCCAACGCAGGCTCGCACCCTTGAGTTCATTGATACCGAACTGGTCGATGGTATTGAAGGTCGAAACTGCGGACTGTTCGTCGATCTCATAGACCACAAAGCAATCGTTGGGATGGGTGACCGCGAACGTTTCGTCGTGGTGCCATTCTTCGGCGGGCATGCACAGATAAGCCGGTCTGCCGACACTCACCTTGCCGCTGCCGAGCGAGCTTTCGATATCCAACTTCAGATCGACAGATTTCCCGTCGTGAATTTTATAGGCTTTGTAAATATCGAGACCATCTGGAATCTCGTCAGGGGCGCCGCTGGTTAATAGCTGCGAGGGTGAAATCAAAAACTCAGCGTTGCCAATTTGTAACTGCTTGCTGGTCCCGCCCCGCACCATGTCAAGGACATCCACCTGCCTCTTGGGCAGCTGTGTCGGATTTTTGATGACGAACCAGTTCATGTACGCGCGCGGGCTTTTCACAGCACGCTTCATCGCACCCACACCGCGACTGAAGTATGCAGGCCCCTCGAGACTGGATTCCTTTTTCATGGAATCATAGCGGCTCCGCGTTTCCACGCCATGTTCGATGACTTGAGCAGGCTTGACCCGGATCACTTCGAGGAAATCGACTGGACTATGGCCCAAGCTTGTCGAGCTGTTCAGTACACAAGCGAGCATCAAAGCAAGCACGCCAAAAAATCGCATACAACTGTTCATCTTGTTTCCCTGCAGGCATAAAAAAGGCGTCAGGCACAAATGTGCCCGACGCCAGTGTACTAGACAATTCCAGTCCAGATTACTTCTTGGACTTTGGAAGCAGAACTGTGTCGATCACGTGGATGACACCGTTCTTGCAGGCGATATCTGCCTTGACGACTTTCGCCTTGTTGATGCTGACGGTCCCGTCTTTGACTTTGACACCAACGGATCCACCCTGAGCGGTCTTGGCTTTCTTGCCGTCAAGCTTGACCACGTCTTTCGCCATGACTTTACCGGGGACAACGTGGTAGGTAAGAATGGCTACCAGCTTGTCTTTGTTCTCTGGCTTCACAAGATCAGCGACTGTTCCCTTTGGGAGCTTTGCGAACGCTGCTTCGGTTGGCGCGAAGACTGTGAAAGGTCCATCGCCGGACAGAGTCTCAACCAGACCAGCCGCCTTGACCGCTGCTACAAGTGTTGCAAAGTCTTTGCTGGCCACAGCGTTCTCGACAATGGTCTTGTCGCAAGTGCCACAACCAGCAGTCGCGCTTTGAGTACCTGCAGCCAACACCATGATTCCGGCAGCAAGTGCCAAAAATGCTTTTTTCATCTTTTCGTCCTAGTTTCGTTCCGACCCGCAAGTGCCGGGTCACACCATGAATATTGTCATGCTGGCCGGAGGCTGCGAACGACTCGCGACTTCTCTGCCAACGCTGCACTCTTGCGCAAATGCCTGAATTGACAAGCCTTCCAAATGCAACTTCTAAAAAAAAACTTTGAAACTGAGTTGTTCAACCGCAAAAAAATCGGACAAATCGGCGGCAGGCACAAATGTTGACCAAAACGGATCCAAACTTTCACAAATTCAGACCCGACACAAAGGTCGCTTCTGCTGCGTGTTTCACGCTCCAGCTCCTCCATGCGCGGTAAAACTCTTCTTCTGAACCTGATTGTGCTGTCCGCACCACGCCGGGGCACTCTGGCAGCGACAAGCGCACAGTCAGCAAGAAGTGTAACCGAACATAAAAAAATCCCGTGCCCCGTGCCTGCGGCACTGTAAATCGTAACCAACCTGACTACAATAGACGGTATCAATTACCGCACCAATCTTCTTCACGGTCCCGTCATCATTTTCCGTGACGCTCACCACGGCTGATTCCGCCCGGTCGCTCAACCATCGATTTCCCGCCTCACCCTCGTGCCTGAGTCCATGAAACCATGCAAGCTCTGGATCCATCCGATTGCAACATCCTGATCGCTGATGACGAACCGGTGACGCTTCGCATGTTCCAACGATACCTGGAACTGGCTGGCATGGTGACCGTCACAGCCAAGGATGGACAGGAAGCGATCGCGAAGATGCACCGAGACATTCAGGTTGCGATTCTGGACCTGAACATGCCAGGCATGACTGGGTTGGAATGCATGCGAAAAATCCTTAGTGATTACCCCGGAACCGAGATTCTGATCATTTCAGGTGTAGGCCAGATTTCGGATGCAGTGGCCGCAATGAAAGCAGGTGCCTGTGAATTCGTAACTAAGCCCTGTGAGCAGGAGGATTTGATTGCACGAGTGGAGCAGGCCCTTCGAACATCACAACTGTCACGCGAGAACCAGCAACTGCGACTGCTCGTTGAGCAACCTTCATCGAATACAGACTTTGCCGCCACAACGGACCAATCGAAAGACCTACTGAGAAAAATCAACAAACTCGCTGAGATTGATTCGACCATCCTGCTCACCGGTGAGAGTGGCACAGGGAAGACCACGATTGCCAGAATGATTCACAATCTTGGCCCGCGAGCGGGCAAGGCCTTCGTTGCCGTAAACTGTGCATCCCTGCCGCGTGACCTGATCGAAGCCGAACTTTTCGGCCACGTGAAAGGTGCTTTCACCGAAGCTGGTGAAGCTCGCCCCGGGCGAGCAGAGATTGCTGATGGAGGTACTTTATTTCTTGACGAGATTGGTGACCTGCCTCTGGAACTTCAGCCAAAACTGCTGACCTTCCTTCAAGAAAAGACATTTCAGAGAATCGGCAGCGACAGTGAGGTACAAGTTGACGTCCGGGTTATCTCAGCATCTCATCAGGACCTGGCTGCCCTTTGTGAAGAGCGGCGTTTCCGGCCCGACTTGTACTATCGCCTGAATGTACTGAAACTGCACATACATGCCTTGCGAGAAAGACAAGGTGATATCCCAACCCTTGCCGCCGCCATTCTGGAACGAATCGCCAGACGTCGGGGAATCGAGAACATTACTCTCAGCCAGGATGCCTCCCGGCGTCTGATGAACCACAGTTGGCCAGGCAATATTCGCGAGTTGGAAAACATAATTGAAAGAGCTTCAGCATTTTGTGAAGACAATCGGATTGCTCCCGAAGATCTGGACCTTAGCCCTGACACCAACGACCCTGAACATGGCACCACACTGGGGCAACCCTCGCTGGCTGGCCAGACGCTCTGGGAAATCGAAAAGCGTGCCTTGATAGATACGCTTGAAGCCGAGGGTGGCAATAAAGCGATGGCTGCCAGGCAATTGGGCGTAAGCGAAAAAAGCATCTACAACAAACTAAGGCGATTTGACTTGTTTGACGCTTACAAAAGCTGAACGAAACATCAGGAAAATACACCGAGCCACAAAGCACCTGTAATGCAGTCACGAACAAATGCAAGCACATCCAGCCCATCTTGATGCGTTGAGCGAATCCGAGACCTTGCTTGCCTGGGGATCCAATTCCACTGGCCTGATCACCTGGTCCAGTCCGGCTTGGAGACGTTTCACTGGAATTTCTGCGGAGCAACAGGGTAAGCACCGCTGGCAAACATGCCTTCACCCGGAGGACGAAAACGCCCTGCATGACGGTGCAGAGAAGCGCAACAGAAAAGATCCTGAACTGGCAAGTGAGTTCAGGCTGCTACATCATGACGGTACGTTCCACCCGGTACTTGGCTATGTCGGCTTTCCACAAAACCAAAGCAGCAGTGAAACGGGCGCGTATGCAGCATGTTTCGAAATCCAAATCAAAACCAGAAGCGATGTGGCAGCGGTCAACGCTCCTGAGGACAATGAACCGCAACCAGAACTCCCGGAGGACGCCTTCCTGACTGATGAACCGATCGAATTTGATCACCAGGCTCTCCGAGATCTCTTCGACAACGATGCAGATGCGCTCTGCGAACTTGCTGAGCTTTTCGAAACAACCTGCGAGGAATCGCTGGAATTCCTGACGACGGGGTTCACAAATCCAAACCAACAAGATCTTTTCAGCACTGCCCATCGTCTTAAAGGTGCTGTCGCAAACATGAATGCATCGCAGGTTCTTGAATCCTGCCAGCAACTCGAAGAAGCGATTCGGGCCAACGAGATTTCAACAGCAGAAAAACTCAGCCAGCAGGTCATCCGATCTGTCATGGAGCTTCGAGATCGGGTCAAGCAAGAATTCATGACCTGAAACCGGATACCGAACAGCAACAAAAGATCCGGCGTTTTTCAACAGCTGCAGCGCAAGCGGCACTTCATCCCATGCAGTGAACCTGATCTGCCACAAACCATCAATCGTCTTGCGATCTTGAGCCCCGCGATCTCGCAACCGACTGTCCATGAACCGCGGAGACTCGCTCAATTGGCATATCGGGCAGAGCCTCAAGAAACATCCGACCGTAAGGCTTGGTTTGAATCCGGGGATCAAGGACAACCACCATTCCCTCGTCTGTCGCAGTCCGGATCAAACGTCCGAAGCCCTGACGAAATTTGATGACGGCTTCCGGCAACTGATATTCAACAAACGGATTACCTCCGCTAGCCCGGATTTCATCCAACCGAGCTTCCAGCAGTGGATGGTCAGGTACAGCAAAAGGCAATTTGGTAATGATCACATTGGTCAATGCATCGCCAGGAACATCGACACCCTGCCAAAAACTGTCCGTACCAAACAGAACACCACGCTCACTCTTTCGAAACGACTCCAACAACTGGGTCCGGTTCTGGTTTCCCGCCTGGCTGAAGAGCGGCATCTTCTGCTGGGCAAACCAACCACCAAGTGCCTCAGCACAACGTCTCAACAAGTCATAGCTGGTGAACAGGACGAAGGCGTGCCCGTCACTCTGCTTCAGAAATCTTTTTATTTGATTTGGTAACGCGCGTTCAAACTGTTGCCGCTCACGCGATGGATCGGGAAGTCCGGTCAAGACCACCAACTTTGCCTGTAATTGGTAATCGAAAGGACTGCCAACACGAAGTGACATTCCA
>JAPOKD010000191.1 GCA_029977825.1 Planctomycetota bacterium
CTCGAGCTTGATGCTGCTGGAAAGTGGCAACAAATCGATGGAGATTCTATCGGAGAATATTTCAACAAGGACCACCTGGGCCGTGCCATGGTGACTCTGGACGCCAATCGTGATGGACTTGTCGATGTCGCAATTTCGCACTTGTACGAACCGCTTTCATTACTGGTCAATGAAACCCGGCAAGCAGGTCATGAAATTGCATTCCATCTCAAATCGACGACCGGACAGCGCGATAGTATCGGCAGCTCGGTCACCTTGCAGTTGGGTGACGAGGAAATCACAACACAACTCACTGCAGGCGATGGTTATATGTGCAGCAGTGAACGCAGAATGGTGATCGGGACCGGGAAGATGACCGAGACTGGCAACGTGCGAGTACGGTGGGCATCAGGCCAAGAAGAACAATTTAACGGTCTGCAATGTGGCGCCGATTACCTGTTAGTCGAAGGCTCCGGTGAAGCATTCGAACTGGCTCGTCGTAACCAGCCACGCGTGCAGGATACTGAAACGGCACCGTCAGCGGTCCCTAAAGCCAGTTCACATTCCGAATCGGCTGCACGAAAAGCGGACCCTGAGAGTGAATAGTCAAGGCATGCAAAACATTTTCCGAGACAACAAGAACGCGGCAGGGCAACCCAACAGGATCGCTACTACCATCGTATGTTTCGCATTGACGGTCACGGGTTGCGACCAAGGGGAATCCGGCCCGTCTGCGCAACAACTTTTGCGTCAGCAGCAACTTCGGGCCAGTCAACAGACCTCGGCCTCACAAACAACACAACAGCGACTCGACACCGCCCAGGGTTTTCTGGACGACGAAAACTTTGTCGCCGCTGGCGAGGAATTGAGCCGAATTTTGATTGCCGAACCCGGCAATCAAAATGCCCTGATTTTATCAGCCAAAGTAGAAGCAGCCCAAGGCAATGTACCGGCTGCAGTCAAGATACTGGACTCACTCGACAGGACTGACCCAGCACTGAAGATTGAGATGCTATGGCTGGCGGCAGACTGGTCAACAGAGTCAGGAGACTACTCAACCGCAGAGCGAAAACTTCAAGATCTGTTGCGTGTGGATACAGATGTTGTGAAAGCACATCGCCAACTCGCCATCGTCCTGAATAATCAAGGGCGACGGATCGAAGCGGCCCCCCATCTTCTTGCATTGGCAAAGCTGGGAAAAATCAGGGAAAAAGAGCTATTTGCCATGACCACTTATGGCAACCCTTTCATTGATTCGACCATCCCCAGACCGGCTCCAACCGCCGGAATAACAGCAGCCATGCTGGCACAGGCAAAGGTGTCCCGCAGTGACGGTGACATGGGCGCAGCGGTTGCGATGACAGAAAAATTGCGAACAGCCTTTCCCGAGTCCACAGCCATCGCCGCTTTCCTGGGCCGATTACATACCGAGTTGCAGAACGAAGAAGCTTTGCAGGCATGGTTCGGTAATTTACCGGCAAACATTGAAAATGAACCCGAATACTGGTTCAGCACCGGCGTATGGATGCAGCGTCACGACCGCCACGAGGAAGCCGTGCGTTGCCTTGGCGAAGCAGTCTTGCGAGATCCCACTGACCGATACGCCTACCAGGCGCTCGAGCGTTCATTGCGATTCACAGGACAGGATAACAACGCAGAACTGGCCGCAGCCCGAGTCAGGAAACTCAGTGAGGCATCTCAACTTGCCCGGCAGTTCGGCTTGAAGCGTGGAAACAAGAGGGAAATGAATCGCATGGCGGATGTCCTGCTGGAACTGGGACGCCCATGGGAGTCGATTGCATGGAGAGAGACCGCCGCAAAGTATTACACAACAACTGAATCAGAAAAAAAGCAGCTCGCGAATACACGCCACGAACTACAACAACTCGATAACTCTGCTGAAACAAAAACTATTACCTGCAACCTTGAACTCGAATCGTGGCCGCTGCCAAACATCGCAGAAATTGCCACAGTCATGGAAAGCGAAACCAACAAGCCCAGAATCAGTACGGGTGTGGAAGTAGCAATCGAACTTGCTGACGTTGCATCGGAAGTGGGGCTGAACTTTACATACGACAACGGTGATCAGGATCACGAAGATGATTCGGTTTTCATTTACCAACTGACGGGTGGTGGCATTGGTGTCATTGATTACAACCTCGATGGCTGGATGGATCTGTATTTCACTCAAGGAGGTGGCCCCGCTTTTGAGACAGGCGGGTCAAAGCCGAATCAACTGTTTGCCAACCAGCAAGGCAAACGATTTCAAAGCGTCAGCTCTGAATCACAGACTGCTGATCTCGGCTATGGACAGGGCGTAGCCGTGGCCGACATCAATCAGGATGGTTTCCCGGATCTCATTGTCGCCAACATCGGCCTGAACATGGTTTACGTCAACAACGGCGACGGAACCTTTGCAAAGAATCCAATCCCCTCCGGAAGCCAGTCGGGCGGTTGGACAACCAGCATCGCTTGCGGAGACCTGGGTGGTGATCATCTTCCCGAGATAGTGGCGATCAATTACATCCACGACCCACAGGCTTTGACGATCGCCTGCACACCCGATTCGACCCACTGCAGCCCTCGGGTATTCCAACCCGCTGCCGACCGCATATGGCAGGTTGAACCCAATGGCGACCTGAGCTCTTTCACTGGCTGCTTGGACATGACAAATCAACCCAGCTTTGGATTTGCAGCCGTGCTGACAGATTTTGATGGCCAACCAGGCAACGAACTCTACATTGCCAACGACACGCGTCCCAATCATTTCTGGACGGCTGATCCAGAAGCGAAGCGAAGTGAGCGGCAACTGCGAGAAAATGCAAAGTTGTTTGGATGCGGGTCCGATCCGATCGGGCGGCCTCGCGGCTGCATGGGCATCGCCTACGGTGACCTGGATCACAATGGCAAGATTGATTTGCATGTCACGAATTACTGGAACGAGGCCTCCGACGTTTATCTGCAAAGAAAAACGGGGCTGTTTGTACCAGCAAGTCTTGATTTCGGGACCTTTTCGGCGAGCCAGAAAACGGTTGGATGGGGAACACAATCTGCCGATTTCGATCGCAACGGATGGCTTGACCTCGCGGTGCTCAACGGTCATGTCGTTGACAAACACGGAAGCCAGGAACCCTATGAGATGAAGCCCCAGCTTTTCCAAGCACTTTCCGACGGATCCTCGACGCGTGTCTCCATGAACCCGGGTGATCGTTACTGGATGCAGAATCGACTGGGTCGCACCATGGCCGTGCTCGATTGGAACGGCGACGCCCGTCCCGACCTGGTGACCAATCACCTCGATGCCCCCGTGGCCCTGCTCAGTAACAAGACCAAAGCTGGTAACAGCCTGCAGATTGAACTCCAAGGCACTGAAAGTGAACGGGATGCAACTGGCGCTAAAGTAACCGTCACCAGCGGACAACAATCATGGACACGATGGCAAGTAGGTGGAGACGGATTCCTGTGCAGCAATGAGTCCGTTCTTGATTTCGGTCTTGCCATGGCAAATTCGATCGACCGTGTCGATGTGCAGTGGCCATCAGGTAAAACGCAGACATTCCATGACTTGAAAGTCAATCAGCGTTATCTGATGGTTGAGAGTGATCCGGAGGCTTATGCGCGTTATCGCTGAGTGAACGTGCTCGGGTGGGCACGCCGCGTTGATCTTCCCAACGAATCGATCTTCCCAACGAATCGGGGCCACTGCCTTTATCAACCGATCACTCTAGGATCCGTGAAGCTGTGTGGGGTGACTCAGCGCGGGAATGCGTTGTCTTCACCCTCGACCACCAGGTAACGTCGATTGACGGGCAGATCACTGATTTCCGTCCGTAAACCACTTGGCCACTGAATCACAAGACTGACCGGTTTTGTCACGTCACCCATGCCGAAGTGCACAACGGGTTCATTGCTGCACATCAACCCATCGCCTCCGATTTGCCATCCTGTCCAGCCTTCTTCTCCTGCAACCACCTGAATCTCGGCACCAATCGCTTCTCTTTCACTGGTCGTTCCAGCCAGTTCGATTTGAAGCCATGATTCACGGGGGGAATCATTTTGCAGCAGTGCGATGGGTTCATCCAGATGATTGGCAAGCAAGTCGATGCGTCCATCTTGATTCCAGTCCAGTGTTGCCAGCGTACGCCCCAGTTTTTTCCTGTTCCAGTAATCACCGGCCTCGGTATCAGAATGCAACAAAAAGCCGTCACGACTTCCTTGGAAGAGCTGGGGTAGCATCCGAAACGGAATATCATCAACACGACCGTCATAGACATGGCCATTGAGTACGGCGAGATCCAACCATCCATCATTGTCAAAGTCTGCCGTCTGGGTTCCAAACCCGAGCACACCAAACGAGGTTTGCCCCAAGCCCTTGCGATTCACCTCATCAATGAAAATTCCTTCCGGTGACTGCAGAAACAAATTGACCGGTTCGTTCTCAAAATTTGTTACATGCAGATCAAGTGTGCCATTACGATCAAAGTCACCCGAGGCTATTCCCATACAGGCCTGACTTTTGCCCGCACGTCCGACACTGCACCCCTGTAAATTCCCGGATTCGACCAAACCGAATACATTGGCTTCCGGTTGGCCGACAGGCTGACTTTGCCAGTAGTGATTGAAGTCACCATCATTGGAGATAAAGAAGTCATTGCCGTACTTGCGATCAAAATTCGCCATTACCACTCCAAACCCCAACTTGGCAGTCGGACTTGACTCAGTAAATGACTGACTGGGTATCAAGTTCCCTTCATCGTTGGCAAACAGCACTCGATCCTGACTCTTGCGGAACTCCTGCGGTTGGCAATCCAGATAATTGTCCGTACAACGCAAGTCAAACGCATCGATATCGTCGATGTAATTGATCTCTACCAAATCGGGCAAGTGATCTCCATTCAAGTCGGCCAACCCCAAACTGGACGTCCATTGAAACGGGTTGTCCGCCAGCAGTTCGGTTGCCTCCCGAAACGTGCCGTCCCCCTGATTCAAATAAATCACATTGGCACCGATATTGGCAACCAGCAGGTCAGGAAACCCATCCTGATTGAGATCACCAGCGCACACACCTTGCCCAAACTTGCGATCACCAGTTCGAGACAAAACAGTCACATCCTGAAATTGCTGATCTGGCAGCAACCGGTACATCTGATTCGCTGTCGCACTATCTGGCACGCGTGGGTCGCCTCCGGATTGAACGACATAGATATCACAACGTCCATCAAGGTCAAAATCGAACGTAGCCAGCCCACCCCCGTTCACTTCGTGGATTGCGTAAGGACTTCCATCAAGTGGAAAACCACTTACAAACGTGGTGTCGAGGCCCATGCTCACTGCGACATCATGAAATTCGAAATCAGCTCGTCGTTGCACCACAGGGGCAGCACGACGGTTGTTCGCTACGTCCGACATTTCAGGCGCGGGCCATGTCTGCAACGAAAAGCCAAGAATCTTTTCCACTCGGGCCCTTTGCACCTGACTCGAACTTGCACCACGCTCCCACTGCAAGATGGCCTGCTCGCGACGATTCAGCTCGGGAATGCGCTGCTGAAGCGTGCCATCGATCCGGGCTGCATGCATCAGCCACGCCGCGGCCTCCCAGGGACGGACTTGATCCTGCAAAGTCTTCGAAATCCAACGGGCCTGATCCGGATCTGCATCCTTGGCGATTCGAAAAATTTTGTCGAGTTCGGCTAGTCTCTTACCCAGCCGTAACGCCGTCTCTGATTCACCAATTCGTGTGCTGCATGCGATCATGGAACGCAGCGATTCCCGATCGGTTGGGTTACAGACCAGCGCTTGGCAGAATGCTCCGATCGCCAGACGATCTTCATTTTGATTGGAAAGCAACGTACCAATTGCAAACCAAAATTCGTCATAGTTCCGAATGCCAGCTGGCAGCTCGGACAACAACGGTTGCAGTTCCTCGATTCGATCAAGATCAGCCAGCATGCGCAAGCGAAACGCCATTGCCGCGGCAGATTCGGGAAACTGGTTTGTAAGTTCCTTGGCACGCTCCAGTAGTTCGGTTGGCTCAGACTTTGAAGTTGAGTACTGATATCGGAGATCGCCCAGCGCAAATAACGAAAGAGGTGCGTCCCGAGCGTAGACGTCAAATGATGACAACGGGAACGGACCACGTAAATCAACGAGGCTTAAAATCTCAGGCTGTTGAATGTTCTTCATCCGAATGAGTTGCCGCACATGCCGACTTGCTTCAATCCGACGCCCCTGTGCGTTCAAAAACTGTGCCAAAACTCGATGGACCTGCGGGCTCCTCGGGCTGAGTTCCTCGGCACGCTTCAGGTCAGCCTCGGCCAACACAAAGTCCTGGCATCTCAGGTGGCATTCAAAAGCCAGCAACAGCATTTGTGCAGCACTGGCCGGATCAGCCTCCGCCATCTGTGCTGCAAACGCTGCTGCCTCACGCAACTCCCCCTTTTGCTGCTTGATGCCGACCGCAAGTCGCAATGCACCGAGGTTCTCGGGTGTCACCAACAGAACCTGGTTCACTATTTCCCACGCACCGTCAGCATTTCCCTGCTGCATAAGATCCCGAGCAGCTATCAACTGTTGACTTGCGTCTGGCGTGGCGACTGCCGGTTGCGCCGGTCGCTGATCCTCAGTGGTACTCGGATCATTGCCAGTAACCGGAGCCTGCTGTTGCGAACCGCACCCCAGCAACTGAATGCCCAGGCAACACGCAACAAGCTTGAAAACAGGACGGGAGCAAACAAAAAACACAGCGGCATCCGAAGACGGAACAATTCTCTAATTTGAAAACGCGATCATGATGGCAGCGTTGACCGATCGCAGCACGATCACAACATCTCCATCTCCCAAAACTTCGCATCCAACAGGCAACTGGTTCACCGTTGGGGAATCGACAAGGGTTGGCCATGCCTGACCTCTATCTTATAGCTACTTGAACCCAACAGGAATCCAAAGTAGCCAGAGTGCGGAAAATGCGCAGTATTTTCCACTATCAGGCAAAGCAACCTTCGTTCGAACAAGCAACACAAGCCATGTTCCCCATGCAAATGTCATCTCGGAAAACAAGTGGCCTTGGTGAGAATTAGCCACCACAATGAAATCGAGGGTGATCGTTCAACTGCACATACCAGCGTCAAACACGGTCTCTGACAGCATGTACCTGCGATACACCTGGTGAGCGGTCAGGACCTGTTGACAGTCAACAAACTCGTTCGCGGTGTGTGCTTGATCAATACTGCCAGGCCCGAAGATCAGGCTTGGGATCCCCAACGCTCCAAACTTACTCGCATCGCTTCCAAAAGGCATGCCCACAGGTGCACGGTAACAATTGAGTTCCCTCAGCGTTTGCAACATCGTTTGGACAGGCGGGCAATCGACAGGTGTTTCGAGAGGCAAATCTGTCAACATTGGCGGGTGCATGATGGCTTGAACCTGCGGATTCAACCGCATGACTTGATCGATGACTGTCTGATAATGCTGGAAGACAAGATCGCTGGTCTCACCGGGCAACAAACGGCGATCCACTTCCACCTGACAGGAAGCTGGGACCAGATTGACTTGCACTCCGCCCCGTATTACACCGACATTGCAAGTCGCGTTGCCAAGCAGAGGATGAGTTTGACGAGACAACTGGAGATTGTCACTTTCAAGAGCCTGAAGCACATGAACCATACTGGTGATTGCATTGACACCAAGGTGCGGCTTGGCAGAATGAGCCGCCTTACCGGTTGTTTCAATGATCCACCTAATCAGCCCTTTGCTAGCGACAACCGGCTGTAGTTCAGTAGGCTCGGCAACAACAGCAACGAGACACGTTTCAGCGGCAAGTTCGCGACAGAACTCTGCGACACCCCGATAAGCAAATTCCTCATCGACGGTAGCAACGAACCACAGATCACATGGCGGGCAAATCTTTGATGCAGCGACATCGGCCAAGGCGTGCATCATGCCCGCCAATCCACTCTTGATATCGCAGGCGCCTCGGCCATACATCCGTCCATCTTTGACGACAGGCTCAAACGGCGAGATCGTCATGCCATCAACGGACACGGTGTCCATGTGTGCTTCGAAGATCATCTTCCGATGACGATCCCGTCCAGGAATGAGTGCGATGAGGTTATCGCGCTGCGGCTCCACTGACTGTCGCCATGTCTTGATGGATCGCTGCTGAAAGAAGGCCTCAATGTAGGCGACTACCTCTGCCTCAGGAACTCCTGAGTTGTAGTTGGGGTTCACACTATTGATCCGAATCAGGTCCGCTAGAGTCTGGAGAACTGCCGGCATTGGTGCTGTCATGTTGCCTACTTTCACGCCCTACTGCTGTGCGATGTCCCTGTTATTCCTGTCCCTGTTATCGCGAAACGCAACGAGGACAGTACAAAACACCATCACTTGCCTTTTGCCAACGAGTACAAGTCCGTGGCGTTAGACAAATCAGACAGGCGAAGGGTGGTTCACCAACGCGGCACCCCACGTGTGGCACTCAGCGTGACGCTGCTCGAACCACATCCAGCCTTGACCGAGCTTCTACTGAAAACTCATGCAATTGAAGCAGTCGTTGTTCGGCTGCGTTTTTTGGCAGCGTTGTTCAGCTGCCTGGACGACGCCACATTAAATCGGAACTACCGGTACTGCTCGCGGTGCCAGCAGGGGCAGGCGAGGTCTCTGACTGGATGACAGGTGTGGTTGGGTTTGAAGACGATGCAGTGTTAACA
>JAPOKD010000286.1 GCA_029977825.1 Planctomycetota bacterium
GGTGGTGTGTACCATCACCGCTCTGGTCGTGATTGTTACCGGTGCCTACAACGCACCGGAAATGAGCGAAGCGATTGCTGGAAACCAGGGAGCGAAAGTCACTCTTTTTGCTTTCACCACAGGTGGCTACGACTGGTTTCGTTACATCCTCTATTTTGCCGTTGTGCTGTTTGCCTATTCGACCTGCATCAGTTGGTCTTATTACGGCGAACGTTGCTGGGTGCAACTCTTTGGGGCAAGACTCTCGATCGTCTACAAGATTTTGTTCCTTTGTTTCACGGTGTTAGGTTCAATCGTTACCGCCGGTAACATTCTCGACTTCAGCGATTTGATGATCCTTGGAATGAGCTTTCCAAACTTGCTGGGAGTATTCTTGCTAAGCGGCATCGTCAAACGGGAACTCAACAAGTATTGGGCAAAATACAAAGCCGGTGAATTGGATATTGCAGAAGACGGGGCCGCAGGAGAAGCTTAGATATTCCCTGCAGATTCATCCCTTGCTGAAACCACCTGTATGACTAGCGTTTGCATCATCAATGCTGTCGGATTGACACCCGAACTGCTGAAATACGCTCCACGCATTTCAGCAATCGGCGAGTCACAGCCATTACGTGCTCCGCTACCTGCTGTGACATGCACATCACAGGCCACACTGCTGACAGGTCTATCTCCGGCTCAACACGGCATTGTTGGAAATGGCTGGTACTACCGTGACACGCAGGAAATCCGCTTCTGGCAACAGGCCAACTCACTGGTCGAAGGAGAAAAGTTTTACGAGGGAATTGAAACTGCCAAAATGTTCTGGTGGTTCAATCAGTCGGCCCCTGTGAAGTACAGCGCGACCCCAAAACCACATTACGGATGTGACGGATCGAAAGTATTTGACATTCTGGATCACACCCAGTGCGATCTGGTCCGACGTCTGGGGCCTTTCCCTTTTTTCTCCTTCTGGGGCCCCAATGCCGGACTCCCGAGCAGTGAATGGATTGCTGACGCGACTGCGATCGTGATGCGAGAAAAACGTCCCAAACTGACGATGGCCTACCTGCCGCATCTTGATTACGACTTCCAGCGGCTTCCAGACCATGCCCCTCAACGAGTCGCCGAATTGGATCAGTGTGCAGGGAAAATTATCGACGCTGCGAACGACATCAAGGCACAAGTGACCGTAGTTTCCGAGTATGGATTGGTGCCGGTTCAGCGGCCTGTCCACCTGAATCGCTACCTGCGCGAAATGGGCTGGTTGACTGTCCGACCCGGTCCCTTTGGTGAAATGATGATGCCCGGCGAATCGGATGCCTTCGCAGTCGCTGACCACCAACTTGCCCACGTCTACGTGCGCAATTCTGACATGATCGATGAGGTCGCCAAGGCTTTGCAATCCATTCCCGGAATTGACCGCGTTGCCCGCCCCGCCGAACTTGAACTTGATCACCCCCGAAGTGGTGAACTAATCGCACTTTCAGAACCGGATGCCTGGTTCACGTACTATTACTGGCTCGACGATTCTCTCGCCCCCGATTTTTCCCGAACGGTCGACATTCATCGCAAACCTGGCTACGACCCATGCGAGCTGTTCATGACCAGCAAAGTCAGGGCGATGTCGCGTCTGGCGCAAAAGAAAATCGGCATGCGTTACAAAATGGACGTCATTCCGCTGGATGCAAAGTTGGTTCGTGGCAGCCATGGTCTACAGACGCAACCTGAAAAGGGTCCCCTGGTTGTCGGGCCTGGCGAACTGCCGGATGACATGCGGGACTTCAAGGCTTACGTCCAACGGCTGATGGCGTGAATGCAACAATGAAAACCAGCCTGGTGTTGTTCCGGCACTTTCCCAGCCCGGACACACTTGCTCAAGAAGCAACTTCGGTCGTGGTGGTATTGACTGGCTCTGAACCAGGAAAATATTCTCGCACAACGCCATAAAACTCGGTGGAACTTGAAACCTTTGCCACGTGGGTCCGAAAGAACCTCGCTCCCCGTTTCCCCTGCGCGTAACAGCAAGCGTACTTGCGCATCAGAATAGTCCCCTTCTCTTCCCCAAAACGATCTACGACCAACCGGTAATGATTCAGCATGACCTCCCGCTGTTCATCCAGGGTTGGCTCAGGTGGAATAGCCTCACCCCGCAAGGCGGCGGCAGCCTGCGCGAATAACCAGGGCCTTCCCAAGCAGGCTCGAGCAATCATTACCCCATCAACATCGTAATTCTTGAATGCTGCCACGACCTTCTCTGCAGAGTCCAGATCTCCATTTCCGATCAAGGGTATGTTTCGCAGGTGCTGCTTGATTTCACTGATGCGATCCCAGTCTGCACTGCCCCGGAACATATCGCGAGCAGTTCTACCGTGTACCGTCAATGCTGCTGCGCCTGCCTCCTCAACCACCTTGGCAACTTCATTGCAATTCACAGTATCACGTGAGCATCCCAGTCGAATTTTCGCAGTCACCGGTGTAGGGGAGCAAACTTCCACCAGTCGATTGATGATCTGGAACATCCGCTGGGGTTCGCGTAGCAGATAACTCCCGCTATGGGCTTTTTCAGTGACTTGCTTGACCGGACAACCGAAATTGATATCGACCACACTGACCTGATATTCCTCAGTCAGTCGGCGTCCTACTTTAGCCATCGTTTCGGGATCGTTATCCCAGATTTGAACTGCCAGTGGCCGAGCCTCCTCAGCCACACCCCACAAACGGTCTGGATGCTCAGCAACATGTTCGTCCATCCAGACAAAACCGCGGGCATTCACCATTTCCGTGGCCAAGAGACCCACGCCACCAAACTGGCGCACCACCTCTCGAAAAGCGGCGTTCGTGAATCCTGCCATTGGCGCTTGCAGAACGGGAGGATCGATAACCAGATCACCAATATGCAGAGGCGGCACGAACATTGAAACTCAATCAGAAAACAGCAGTGCAAAAATCAGAAAAAGCGAAGTGGATCAGAACCGAGCAAATCCAACACGACCACGGAGTCATTCTCGCCCGACAAACCGCTCATGCCAACAGTATCCTAAAGAAATCCAGCCTGAATCCCATGAGCCTCACGGGATGAAAACGACTCAACCACCCGTGCTTGCTTCTCAACCACCCGTGCTTGCTTCTCAAGCACGAGGGATCTCGCGACGATGCTCTACCGGCTTGTTACATATCCCCACTGAGTTCCATCCATTTCTCTTCACACAGATTCAGTTCCTCACTGATTTCAGTGAGTTGCTGATGCAGTCGAACAGCCTCATCAGGGTCGGTTTCTGAGAGCAATTTATCGTTGATGCCCCGCTTTTCATCATCCAATCTGGCGATCTTTTTTTCCAGGTTTTTCAGTTCTTTTTCAGCACGCCGCTGATCCCGCTGAGCTTGCCGGTAGTCTCCCACTCCCCCCTTGGCAATTGGTGCACCTGAAGCACCCTTTACCTTACCGGTGCGCTCACGTTCACCATCATCAATCTCTTTTTCGACTGACTGCAGATAGGTCTGATAGTTGCCAAAGTAGTTCTTCACACTGCCATCACGGACCTCGATCACACTGGTGGCCACTCGTTGCATGAAGTGCCTGTCATGACTCGTAAAAATAACAGTGCCCTTGTACAACTCCAGTGCTTCGGCCAAGGCTTCAACGGTTTCCACATCGAGGTGGTTACCGGGTTCATCCAGCACAAGCACGTTGGCGGTCCCCAATAACAGGCCTGCCATACACAGCCGAGCACGCTCTCCTCCACTCAGCACCTTGATTTTCTTCTGGATATGGTCATCGCGAAACAACAAAGCTCCGGCCATGGCCAACAGATCCTGTCGCGTCGTATCGCTGTCCGATGAATATTCAAGTTGCTCAAGCACGGTCAGACGCTCGTCCAGACTGCTATATACATGTTGGGCGTATGTTCCTATTTCAACGCCATAACCCCATTTCATCTGTCCACCCAACGCATCGAGGGAGTGGACCAGAGTGCGTAGAAGAGTCGTCTTGCCCTGCCCATTGTCTCCGACGATTGCGGCCCGCTCGCCATGCTCGATTTCGAGAGTGATCTGGTCAGCGACCACATGGTTTGGATACCCAATCGACATCGCATCGCATCGCACCACTGTGCCCTGCCGCGGGTTCACTCTTGGCGCCCGGATGTGGACAGTTGGTTCATCAACCTCAAGTTCCGTCGTCTGGAGCTTTTCCAGCTGCTTTGCTTTACTCCTCGCCTGGCTGGCCGTTGAAGCGTTGGCTCGATTCTTCTCGATAAACTTTTGCAGTTGTTTTTGCTTGGCAATGACCGTGGCATTGACACGTCGATCGTGCTCGCGGCGCTCTTCACGATATTCGAGAAAGGGATCAATCTTGCCGGGGTACATCGTCAGCTTGCCGCGAGACAATTCCAGCGTTTGCGAACAGGTGGCAGACAGGAACGAGCGATCGTGGCTCACGATCAGGGCCGCTTTGTTGAAGTCTCTGAGAAAATGTTCCAGCAAGATTTGCGTGCGCAGGTCCAAAAAGTTGGTGGGTTCATCGAGCATCAACAGGTTGGGATCCTTGAGCAACAAAGCCGCCAATTTGACACGCGTTTGCCAGCCCCCAGAGAGTGATTTCACCGGCCCCTCCAAGTAGGCCCCCTTCAACTCAAATTGCCCTGCCACCTCGCCACAACGCCAATCCGGCTCATTGCTGTCCCTCATCAGGAAATCAAGCGCTGATTCGCCCGGCTGAAAGGGATCATGCTGCCTCAAGTAACCGATACGGAGTGAAGGGTGATGGACAACCTCACCTTTTTCGAGTTCTTCCTCCCCCAACAGGACCTTGAGTAACGTCGATTTCCCGGCCCCATTCCGTCCGATGAAGCCTACTTTGACGTCATCGACCAACGATAACTCGGCATCATCCAGCACGAGCTGGTCTGCAAACCTTTTTTGTGCGTCACGAACTTGAATCAATACGGCCATTGAATCCATCAACCGGAAGTCTGGAAAGAAAAAAGCCAAGGTCTGGCGGACACCAAACTTACCACCCGTGGCAGAGACCAGAAATGCCACAACACAAACAGTTTTCGGGTAAATCTCAGAACGAAAGTCCCACAGAGCCGCTACCACACCGGATGGTAATTCTCTAAATTGCACGGAGCTCAGGTGAACCCTAGCCCGTACCGGGGGTTCCATCCATTACAAACCACATCTGATCCTTGAGCAGGTCGTCCTTTCACCGATGACCTAGCTGCACGAATCGGCCCACTTTCATTGGCCCTGCTGTCACCATGAAAAGCTACAGCTTGGACTACATTGATGATTTGTACGTCCAGTACGTTCGAGATCCCGCCAGCGTTTCAGAAAACTGGCGAAAGTATTTTGAGCAGTTCCTCGTAGGAAACGGCAATGCCGGCAAAAAGAGGGCATCGTCTGAGGGTGGCCGTATTGCCAGACATGGTGGAGACGCCCAAGACAACGGCTCCACGGACGAGTCTGCCTCCCAAGCTCTATGGCTGGCCCGAATTCAGGATCGCGTGAACAACCTGGTCCGGGAATACCGTGTACGTGGTCACTTGGTCGCCGACCTGGACCCGCTTGGTTTCGATCGCCCAGATAGTCCGGAACTGAATCCGAACGTCTACGGATTGAATCAGGAAGATCTGAGCCGCCCCTTTAACGGGGCGTCGGTTGAAACGGAGCTCGGTGGCACGATTGATGCCATTTTGACCCGTTTACGCAACACTTATTGCCGGAGCATTGGTGCACAGTTCATGCACATTGATCGGCGTAATATCCGTGACTGGCTGCAACGCAGGATGGAAACCACGGAAAATCGACTTGAACTGTCACACGATGTTCAAAGGCGAATTTACGCGAGACTGGCGGATGCAACGATCTTCGAAGAATTCGTGCGTCGCAAGTTCGTTGGTGCCAAAACATTCTCACTCGAAGGCGCCGAAACGCTAATTCCGATGCTTGACCTGGCCTTGGAAAAAGCATCCCAGCACAACGTCAAGGAAGTCGTGATGGGGATGGCACATCGGGGCCGCCTGAACGTGATGGCCAACATCCTCAAAAAACGGGCGATGAACATCTTCTGGTCCTTCGACGATCCCAATCCTGAAATGAACCGAGGTGGTGGCGACGTCCGCTATCACCTGGGATACAGCAGCGATTGGACGACGGCCTCGGGAGACAATCTGCATATTTCCCTGTGCTTCAATCCCAGCCACCTCGAATTCGTCAACACGGTCGCGCAGGGCAGAACACGATGCAAACAGGATCGACGCCGTGATGAGCGAAGGCAGGAAGTGATGACGATCCTGATCCACGGGGATGCGGCGTTTGCAGGCGAGGGAGTGGTGCAGGAAACACTGAACCTCAGCGAACTGGAAGGCTACAGGACTGGTGGCACGCTGCATATTGTGATTAACAATCAGGTCGGATTCACAACTGAGCCAAATCAGGGCCGCAGTACCACGTACGCCACCGACATCGCCAAAATGCTCCAGATTCCGATTTTCCATGTCAATGGTGAAGATCCTGAAGCGGTCGCTCAAGTGGTCTCTCTGGCAATGGACTTTCGCAAAGAATTCCAGCGAGACGTCGTGATCGACCTGTATGCGTTTCGTAGATGGGGACACAATGAAGGTGACGAACCCCGCTTCACCCAGCCCCGCATGTACGCGGAAATCGACCGTCGAGCCAGTGTGCGGGAACAGTACCTGACCCGACTCCTCGACCTGGGAAAAATCAGTCCCGAGGAAGCCGAACAGATTCAGCAAGAAAGAACTGAGAAACTGGAGTCGGAATTTGCAGCAAGCAAGAACGAACCATTTGTTCCAGATACTCAGACTCTCGCTGCCAATTGGAGTGACTACTTCGGGGGTCCGGAACCGGCTGATGACAGCCCTACCGGCTACAACCAGGAAGAACTTTCCAGACTTCTGGATGCCTTGACACGACTCCCTGAGGACTTTTCTGCAAATAAAAAGCTGAAACGCCCCATGATGCAGCGGAGGGAAATGGCCGAGGGCAAACATCCCCTCGACTGGGCGAGCGCTGAAGCTGCTGCCTTTGCATCACTACTGGTCGATGGACATCCCATTCGGATGACAGGA
>JAPOKD010000579.1 GCA_029977825.1 Planctomycetota bacterium
AATGCAATCGCTACAGCGCCTCGAATCAAAACGCTGGTATTGTTTCGGGTGGCCATTATTTGTCATACCTTTGCAAAGAACAAAACTCAGAACGAAGCCCAGCCTACTGTTCACCACCTCCTGCGGCACATAACAGGCGATCCTGTTTCGCATGCTGACACAGCGCGTCTGCGTAATGATCTGGCACGTCTCAAATGAACAGCTCTTTGCGAGCTACACCACGATTCGCCAACGTGAATGGTCGACCACTTGCGCTCTTTTCCTCGCATGCAGGATCAATCCCCAGCGCCCAAGCGACAGTGGCATTGAAATCCGGTACTTCCAGTACATTGTCTGCCGCAGATTTACCGTCTTTTGTCGTTGTGCCATAGACCTCTCCCGCTTTCACACCGGCCCCGGCCATCAGGCACGTGAAACCATCGGGATGGTGATCTCTTCCCTTGTTCGGATTCACGTCGGGCTTCCGCCCAAATTCTGTTGACACCACGACGAGCGTCGTCTCCAGCAATCCCTTCTGGGCCAGATGTTCAAGCAATGCTGCCAGCCCTTTATCAAGTCGACTGGCGTTCGCGGGAAAATCCCCGTAGATGTTGTCGTGATAATCCCAACCACCCAATTCGACTTTGACAAACCGAACACCGCGTTCCACAAGTCGCCCTGCCAACATGCAACGCTGACTGAATTCCTGCTTGTCATAAAGACGGACAATTTGCTGGTTCTCTTTCCCCAGCTCAAAGGCATCAATGTCCCTGGAGTTCATGAATCGCAGCGAGCCCTCGTAAGTATCGACGTACGCCCTCGTGTCTTTGGTACTGTATTGTTGGTCAAAATCCTGATTCAAGGTGCCAAGAATCCCCAGTCTTTTCTGAAACTGCTCGTCCTGCACTTCGGGGTTCCGGTTCACAAAATCGATCCCCGACTTTGTACTTTTGACCGGCATAGCAGCCCATTGTCCGGGAAAGAAGCCAGCGGTTCCGGCACTGCCTTTGCCAATGCTGACAAAGTTTGGCAGGCTGTCCAACTCGGACGTCAACTGTTTGCTGACCCACGCACCCAATTCCGGATGCGTCACTGACGAACGGGGATCATAGCTGGTCAGCATTTTGTAAACCCCGGCAGGATGGGCACCCTGATTGGACTTCATCGAATTGATGACCAGCAATTTGTCCATATGCTGAGCGAGAGTCGGGAAATAATGACTCACCCGCACACCACCAACATTACTGTCGATAATCTCCGACTTGCCAATCACTGCTGGATCGACTTCCACATTGAAACTGTCGAATTGGCTCAATCCACCAGAAAGAAAAATATTGATTACCGACTTGGCTTTTGGGTCGGGCGTCACCGCAGAAGCTGAATCCAGAAACGGCAGGGACATGCCTGCCATTCCAACACTGTAAATGAAGTTGCGCCGGTTCATCATGCTATTTCGTAAATCGGAACTCATTGGAATTGAGCAGAGCCCAAATCAGGTCATCGGCATTGTGGGAAGCCAACCCTTTCTCGGATTCCCGTGGCAAGCGTCCAAGTATCGCTTTCCAAATGATCTCAATGCGGTCTTGAGGATCCGTTGCACCCTTGATCTTCTGTTGAATGTAAACACTCGGTTGTTTGATGATCTGCTGCTCCAGTTGACCATTCATCAGAAACAGTATCTGTGGAATATTGGGTTCCCTGTTTCCGCCATCGATCAGTTCACGATCTGACTTACCGAGCAGCATGGCGATGTCATGCGAACCATCAACATGCCCGTAACATGACACCCGCCACAAGTGCTTGGGGCCGGCTTGACCATTACGTCTGCGGGCGGCATTCTCTTCTCGTCTCTGAAATGCACCACGACCGGGGCCTTTCACCGAATAGTTGACAAAATCCTTGACCCCCATCGACTGTGATTTGTCGTAAAAGTGGGTGAATCCGTCCCACTGAAATTCAGTGGGCACGAACTGATCGGGCGTTGCAGTTTGAAGAGAGAGGAATGAATCGACAATGGCTTCCGCAGAAATCCTACGAACGATGGGGCCATCCAGGACATAGCCGGATTCCTTGGGATCCAGAGCAATCGCTTTGCTCTGGTAGGTTTTGCTATTGAACAGCACACTGAGGAATCTTCTCAGGTCATAACGGCAATCCTTCATGACAGCAATCAACTGTTCCGTAAGTTCCGGATGCGGACCCATTTCGTCAACAGAAAGGTTGCCCAACGGACCCACCACTTCCGTTCCCATCACTTGATGCCATAAGCGATTGACGATCGCTTTTGTGAATAGCGGATTCTCGTCAGAAACGATCCAATCGGCGAGGGATTCACGCGAGTTGATGGGAGGACCAACGTTTTTGCGTCCCAGCGTGTCGACTTTATCTTTGGTCACACTGTGATTCAGAGCCGGCATCTTGCCAAACAGCACGTCAGCTTGCACAACCTCGAAGGGCTTTCCATCGTCATACTGATAATCGTGTGGCAAACGCATGAACCCGGTGCCGTTGCCATGTATGGCGGCGTGCTTCACCCGTACGGACTCACGAAAGACAATCCATTCATCAAAGTCCTTGTTCTTCAACTTCCTGCGATCAAGGGCGTAGTCCTTTTCCAGGTCCGGTGTCGGATCGACACGCAGATAGGTCCTCGAAGTGAATGCCGCAAGTTTGTAAAAGTCTTTTTGACTCCAAACATCAAAAGGGTGATCGTGGCATTGGGCGCATTCGATGCTGAGCCCGAGAAAAGTCTTCACCGAGTTTGCAAGGTGATCCAACGGCATCGGTTCACGCGCATAAAAACCCGTCGCGCCATTGCCGGGTTTATAAAGAGGCCCACCGGCGTTGACGAGTTCGTGCACCATCTGATCATAGGGCTTGTTGGTTCGCAAAGCTTCCTTGATCCACTGGCCGTAATTCCCCGGATGGTGCAACTTGTCGCCGACATACTTTACCCGCAGCAGATCAGCCCAGTAGTTGTACCAGTGACTCTGATAGCCCTTGGACTCCAGAAGTTCTCCGATCAATCGAGAACGCTTGTCTGGCCCGACATCCCGGATAAAAGTGTCCAATTCATCAAGCGTCGGAATTCGACCGATCGCATCCAGGTAGACACGGCGACAGAACGTGTAGTCATCAATTTCCGGCCGGCGTTCCTGACCATCCGCTGCGAGCCCCGCTTGCACGACCTGATCAATCTGGTCTGCATGCTGCCGAATTTCCGTGGCCTGACACATTGCGAACCCCAAGGTCGCATGCATGGTCAGCAAAAAGAGGGCAATTCGAATCATCTGATCAGTGCGGCAAGTTGCAGGAGGGACAACAGCAACGGGCAATTGGTGGGTTCCACGCTTCTGAGTAGTATAATCCGTCGGCCAATTCTGGTCACTGGCTAATCAAATTCCTTGTATTCGATTTACTTATCCGTACCCATGACGCGGTATTTTACAGTGCAAGGGTGCCCCCGCTGATTGGTGTGAGATGATCACTTGTTGGCTGCCACACAGGAAAAGTGGTTCTTGCAGCAACCGGAACAATCAGCCTGCCGGTGGCCGCATCGAGGGACCGGGGGAACCTGAACGCAGACAGGTCAGCACCGCGCACCATTAACGCTTTTACACCTTCCCCGGAAACAACAAATCAAGTGTTCGTGGCGACGAATGGAAACAGGCTCGCTGATTATCCCGATGTCCATCGCAACGAACTTAAGCGGGTCCGCTGCTGCCTTACTTTTTTTCCTCAATATCAACAGAGCAATGATGCCGATGCAGGGGCCGGCAACGATCAGACCAATCACCATGAGTTCGAGAGGCCCAGGAAGGAATAGTAGAACCGTGTGTGCCGCCTTGACTTCTGTGTTGTGATTGGTGCGCAAAAAATGACGGTGTTGCCCGGATTCTTTATCCAGTCAAAACATTATCACAGCCTACGAACTCACCAACGAGAACAACAGATCAATCCCTGAGGGAACAGCGTTCATACCAAGCGTCGAACTGCCATTCTTTTTCCCTCCGAGTGAAGAACAGTTGGACTAGAAACGCAGTGAAATGAAACGACCTGAACATCAGTTTAGGGCGGAAAACAGAGAGGGAGAAGTATTTTACTATGAACGCGTTTTCCGTATAATGGAGCGTTCACGGAGTCGCTCTTGGAAGCATTGGTTGTTTCCCGTCATAACATTCAAACGAGCGTCCACCCTTCATGTCCGGAGCGAGTGACGAGATGTGCGACAGCGACAACCTTCATCCTGAGAACCTTCCCGATGCCTCAGGCTGGCCGATTCATCCAGCGATGGTGACCAGTGCAGCCGAACTGCATGGCTTTCGGATCGTCCGCAGCTACGGC
>JAPOKD010000872.1 GCA_029977825.1 Planctomycetota bacterium
ACAACATTGATTCTGTGCATCGAGCCTCAAGTGGTGTGGGGATTTCAACATTCTTTCTTACCGGTGCCATCCAAGTGGTTGTACAGCGGAGTCTTTTTCACCCTTGGCCTGATGCTGTCGATTCATGACCCCAAGCTCATCTGGGTTAAAACATCTGCACCACGTTTCGCTGCCCCAGCTTTCATCACATGCATGATCGCTCTGCTGCTGGGTCGTTGGCAGCTTGAACAATGGATCAGTGGACCCGCAGAAACAATGCAAGCCGATTTTTCCCTGTCAGGATTCCTGCTTGGAGCGATGACCGCCGGAAGTGCTTTATTGATCACATTGTCACTGATTGGTTTGTCCCTCAAATGGATCCCAGCTGTCCCGCATTCCGTCCGCTATCTGGCAGCAGCATCTTTCTGGGTTTACATCGTGCACCATCCAATCCTCGGACTGACGCACTTGGACTTGAAAATCCTGTTTCCCCAGCTCAGCCCTGTCGTCAAGGTGGCTCTCTCATTCACCACTTCCTGCTGCCTTTCTCTACTGACTTACGAGGCCGCAGTGCGAACCACTCGCTTGGGAAAACTCCTGGGTTTCCAATGGAGTCCTGGGCACCTTGAAGCTGATCCGAAGCGGGAACAGCCAATTCTTTCCATTAACAGTTCGGGCTCGCCCCAGCCAATCGCGGACCCCGTAGAGGACAGTCGCCGAGCGGCTTAGGCCAAGAAATTCTGCCAGTTGCGAATTCAGTGCTGCCATCAGCAGCATGACCACACGGTTTTGCAGATGAAAAATCTCCGCTCTGCTGCAGGTTTGCTGACGAATTTGGCAAGAACATGGGTGCATCCCGTTCTGCGCTCCAGTTCTGATCGTTATGATGCGTCCCTACTTCCATCCAGCCGATCGGTTCAATGTATGAGCACTTGATCGGTTTTGCACCGCCTTCGAGGAAAGAATGGCCAAGGGATTGTTTACGCAGGGCATGTGTGTCCTGTTTCGCAAGCCGGTAGACATCGCCGATTTGCGGGAGCAACTGAAGGACTTTCATTGCGTGGGGCAGCACGAATCAATGGACGAGGATGATGCGCCCCAAACGCTCGTGTATGAATTCATGGCGGAGACTAATGGCCATCTTCTGGTAACCCCGGCAAACGCCCCATGGCCCGATGACATGGGCGACCCCGATGAGTCGCCAGAGCGTTTCGTCGCCTGGTCTTTGGGCCAATACTCGCCGCTTGCTTTTCCCGGATGCCTCGAGCGAGCCGGCGAGCAATCCTGGGGCTGGGAGGATGGTGGCGAGAAGGTAAAGGAACACACGGCACACATTCGGCTACTGATCAGCTATGTGCTGGGGGCAGAAGATCCTAATGATCACGATGAAGATGTGCCTTTGTTACCGGACGATTATGATCCGTTGAAAGAGCTTCACTTTTTATCCAAAGCCGTCGCAACACTGCTTGAGATGCCAGATGCAGTTTGCTATTTCAACCCTGGTGGTGAAGTACTCCGTGATGACGATGGCTTGCGGCGTGGAATGAATTATGCATGGAGCCACGAACTTCCTCCGCTCGACATGTGGACCAACGTGCGTCTGTTTCGAGCCACCGAACAGTGGTCGTTGATGGACACCGTTGGCAACGGACAATTCGACCTGCCCGATCTTGAGGCCGTCTACACCACCGATGATTTCGAGCCAAGCGACATCGAGGGTTTTCTGCGGAGCGCCTCACTTTACATGCTACAAGGCGGCGAGAAAGTGGAAGATGGCGACACCGCAGAAGGCCCGGGCGAGATCAACTGGATGGCGATGGAGTGCATTGACGCCCTGTCAGATCCTCCCCGACCGACCATTCGCTGGATCCCGGAAAACGACCATGATCCACCCGCAGAATTGATGGAACGGGGCTCACTTCCAGCCAATGGGGAGGATGAGTTTGATGAGGAAACCTACGGTGACGAATCGGTTGAAGGAAAACCATTCGTCGATCTTGACTTCGCCAGCTCCGAATACGATGACGACTTCATCCATGATGAAGATTTTCTTGACGACGACCTGAACGCGGATGACTCTGACGATGATCCTTTCATGGGCAGCGACGACGATGACACCGATATCTAAAGTCGGATTTGACCAATAATTCAAAGCGGCTGCTGCCAACACAACCCTTCATCGATGACAAGCACACCTGCCCAGGATCAGCGTTTGAATACCTCAATGATCACCGGGCTTCTTGAGTACTGCTGATCGGCCTCTTCGGTTTCGAAGTCGCTCGCCTGCTCGACAACTGCTGTTCCACGACTGTCACTGCCCGACTGGGCTAACTGAGGCAAAGTCACCGGGACGGGTGTCGCGTTTGCTTGATCACAGCCACCTGTGCAACATGGAGTACATCCGCAGGCTCCGGGTTCCGGCACGCACCGCAGCACGTTTAGAAGTGGCGGTCTGCACACCGGTGGTTGACACTTTTTACAGTAGTCATCACAGGTGAAGCAAAGTGGGGCACAGACTCGAGGTATGGTCTTTCGGCAATAGTCATCGCAACCAAAACACAAAGGGACCTTCACGCAGGGCAAGCACTTGGCTCGGTAGTCATCACAGCACCATTTCCCAATACAGTCGGGAACAGGACAACCGAGGAATTTTCGACATGGCTCACCTGCATTGGCTGTGGTCAACAACAACGCTGTGAACACCACCGCAATCGCATGATTCTTGAATTTCATCTCGGCATGATCCTAGCTTGCGTAAAATGCCCTGCACTGGACAAACCCGTTGCACGGGTCAATTCTGAATTTGAAGATTCGAACTCTTCCCTAAAACTCTTCGACCAACACTTCTGGCAAGAACACTCGCGGGGCGCTGACTCCGGAAGCATTACCATTCGTTGTCTGTGGCCCCGTATCCTTGCTTGCGGGCGGTTCCGGTTGCTGAGCTTCCGGAGCATTGTCCGC
>JAPOKD010000582.1 GCA_029977825.1 Planctomycetota bacterium
ATGATCCAAAGTCAAAGGCGTGATCGCATCGGCGTAGCCAGCAAACGTTACAAGCCCAATCAGATCACTCACGCGTCCTTCCAAAGCCGCCTGACTACCAGAAGCTTCTGCGCCCAAGACAAATTTCCCGGCAACATTCTTGATCGCAGTCAGGCGATCAACGTTTTTGCCGTCAATCTGAAAGTCAAGAGCCTGCATACTGCCTGACCGGTCAACCACAAGTTCAATGGCAACACCGTTCGTACTTATCATTGTCTGCTCACGACCATGCCGTGGGCGAGCCAACGACAAAACCATCAGCACAATCGCAACAAGTGTCATTGCTGGAGGCAACCAGATCAGGCGTTGCCGCAAGGTAGGCCGCGCCTCCCAACCAATCGCAGCCGAACTGTAATTGATCGAAGTAACCCGATTGGAACGCCACAGCCTCCATGCAGTAAACGGCACCAACAACAACAGTGTCAAAAACCATGGGTTGTGAAACATTTATGCCTCCACCTTTTGCGCCGTCTCTTTGTCGGCGTGAACAGCCGAAGTCCCAGCACCCGACCGACGCTGCGGCGTCAGACTCTGCAATCGAACGATTTCCTCGACAACCGAACGGGCCCGCTCAAATGGCGACTGGCTCTCCTCCGCCAACACCTCTGCACCAGAACCGAATTTGCTTACATCTGCCGTAGCAAGGATGGATTGTGCCGCTGAGATCACTGTCGCATCAAGCCCCTCACGCCGTAACAAATCCACGAACTCAGATGTACAAAGGGCCGTCGCTGGTGTGTTGTATGCCGACTGGACATAATCACGAAGCACCACCGACAAATCACCATAGACATCTGCAAGCCTGATCTGGCTGGAATCAAACATCTGCTCCAAGCCGGAAATTCGCTGAAAGGCCCACTGATCCGGTTTGACGCACCTTCCACGACGAGCCCACCAAAACCAACCCAAAAACAACGCCCCCGCACCGACGAACCCCAACGCAAGCATCGGGCTTGTTCTCACCGGCTCCTCGGCGGTAGTCGCCACTGCAGTTTTGATGTCGCGGAATTTCTCGGGCGTATCATCTGCAATCAACACACTTCCAATCTCGATTCCCAGGGCAGGAATCGTGACAGTCCCCTCCTGAGTGGAATCCGCGTTATCAACTTGCTCGTCAGCCAGCCGATAGACCACCTCCAATGGAGGCACCTTACGAATCCCTACCTTGAGCGATTCAATTTTCAGCAGCAAGCGCGTCCGCCTCGTGCCGCTTGCATCTCCAGTCGGCAGATCACGGGTGAGTTCTACCTCTGTCAATAAAAAATCACCCAAACTCTGATCCACGATTGCCAGTTTATCAATCTCGTTTATTGACACGCCCGCAATGGGTGGCAACACCACGGTGGCTCCACGAGGCGCGTCGATGGTCACGGAATACTGCATTGGCGACGCAACTTGCGGTTTGGCTGCCACAATTTCAGCAGTCACAGCAACCGGCACTCCACTCGAGTCGAAACGCTGCGGCACCGACGCAGCAGAGCCTTGAGACGATGAATCCTGTGCCATGCCCGGGTTTAAAGGCATGGCGTACAGCACCAGGCAGGTCAAAGCAAGCATGGAAATGAGGCGATTGATATTTTTCAACGTTCGGCCTCCCGGCGATGGAAAAAACGCTTGAGCGGTTCAACATAATCCTCGCCCGTGGCCACGCGGATGGGGTTCATTTTCAATCGTCGAAAAACCGCATCACGCTTTTCGGCTTCTGCGACCTGCAATTTTTGAAACGCAGCCCGGTGCCGCCGACTGGCCGTATCGACCGTAACCATGCGTCCGGATTCAGGATCTCGCAACCGCAACAGACCTACATTGGGCAATTCCAATTCCCGTTGATCGCTGACCATTACCGGAATTACATCATGTTTCTTTCTGGTAACACGCAATGTCTTTTCAAAACCAGCATCCTGAAAGTCACTGATTAAAAAGACAACAGTACGTTGTGAAGCCGTGCGATTAAGATGATCCAACGCCGACTTCAGGTGCGTTCCCCGACCAATCGGCTGGCAGTAAAGTAGCTCGCGAATCAAACGCAACACATGACGTTTTCCCTTGCGAGGTGGAATCGCTTTTTCGATCTGATCAGTAAAAAGCGAGAGCCCGACCTTATCGTTATTCTTAATCGCACTAAAAGCCAGCGTCGCCCCCAGCTCGGTGATCAATTCGCGTTTGGTCTGCAAGTGTGTACCGAAGTCCTGAGATGCACTCAGATCCACGAGCAACATGACGGATAATTCACGCTCTTCACGGAACAGTTTGACAAAGGGCTCGCCAGCTCTCGCAGTAACGTTCCAATCAATGGTCCGGACATCGTCACCCACCTGGTAGGGACGAACCTCTTCAAACTCGATTCCCCGTCCCTTGAAGGCCGAATGCCACTGACCTGCAAGCAGGTCATCGACAACGTGGGAGGTATGAATCTGGATACGCTGTATCCGCCGCATCATTTCGCGTGGAATCATGACATTGTCCTTTCGCACACACGATTTCGAAACTCAAAATCAGGGAACCGGGACAGTGCTAAGGATCTGCTCGATCAACATTTCCGACGTCTTCTCTTCGGCTTCTGCCTCATAAGTCACAGCGACACGATGCCTCAACACATCCATTGCCATCGATTTGATGTCTTGAGGTGTCACATAACTTCGTCCATCGAGGAATGCATTTGCTTTAGCTGCCAAGGTCAGATTGATCGTTGCACGAGGCGACGCCCCAAACTCGATCAACTCATCCAACGGCAGGTTGTAGGCGGAGGGTTTCCGTGTGGCCATGACGATGTCGACCACATATTCCTGTACCTTACGGTCTACATGAATCCGATCCACAAGCTCGCGAGCTGTCATGATCTCAGCGGGGGAAGCAACCGCCTCGACATCCATCTTCACTTTTGTCCGTGACATACGGTCCAAGATCTCGATTTCTTCATCCCGATTCGGATAGTCGACAATCACTTTCAGCATGAAGCGATCGACCTGAGCCTCGGGCAACGGGTATGTCCCTTCCTGCTCCACCGGATTTTGAGTTGCCATCACCAGAAATGGCTCCTGCAAAGCGAAGGTTTCGCCACCAATGGTCACTTGACGCTCCTGCATCGCCTCAAGCAGTGCACTTTGAACCTTTGCCGGAGCACGATTGATCTCATCAGCCAAAATCAGGTTGGAAAATACCGGCCCTTTCTGCACGACAAACTCTTGCGTCTGCGGTCGATAAACCTGAGTTCCTATCAAATCAGCCGGAAGCAAGTCGGGCGTGAACTGCAAACGCTGGAAGTCGGTACGAATCGCTTTGGCAAGACATGCCACAGCCGTCGTTTTCGCCAACCCGGGAACACCTTCGATAAGCAGGTGACCGTTGGCCAACAAACCCACCAGCATCCGATGAATCAGCTTTTCCTGCCCGACAATCGTTTTACCGACTTCGCCAATCAATCGCTGAAATGGAGCGCTTGCCTGTTGAATTTCAAGGTTAATCAAGGCCATCGGGTCTTGATTCGATTCTGTTGCATTCGACATTTTTATTCCCTTGCTTGAGGTATCCCGTTCCTACGGAAAGATTGGCATTCGGTTCGCTCTAGTATCAGCACAAGGACAATTCGCAAACTGCGTCTTTCCGCGACACTTATCGGGCACCGAGGCAACCCACGAGAGCAAACGTGCCAAACACAACGGAGTCCCTGTCGAAGCAAGCACGCGTTACCGATCAGTTTGGCTCTCTGGTCCGGCGAGTCCATGGACCGAAGTTCAGAATACCCAATCGCAATCGCCGCCTTATAGCGTGGGCGGACTGGCCACAGACCCGCCATGATCCTCTCGAAGCGGCATTGTGCCAGCGATCAGCCCATCAACACAATGCTTGCATAGCTAATGCGTAAAAAAACAGGGAAAAACGTGATCTAGCCGCAGCAAGACAAATCTGTTCGCTGGCCCCTCCGCTGCTCAACTTGCCTATTTCCCGACAAAAGCATTCAGAAACCAACCATAGTCGATCCGCCGTTGACCCCAGCACAGTTGGCTTGGTATTTGAGTGGATTGAAGTGAAGACCTCCTGCTACCCATCATTGCCACACCTGATTACCAAAATCGAACGTGTTGAGCGATCTTCCTCCGTTCCGAATCCGCTTTCTCGCCTTGACTATTCTTGGCGTCATGTTGGCTGCTGCAAATGGGTGCCGAAGTCGCGCCCAGCAGGATCTATACCAACAGAAAATGATTCGCGAGGTAAGAATACTTGAGGACAAGCTATACGAGGCAGATTACAAGAAT
>JAPOKD010000142.1 GCA_029977825.1 Planctomycetota bacterium
CATTTCTGCAACCTCTGGCGTCCCGACACTCTCTGCAAACGCATCCTCTAAGAAAACACGATTACTTGCACCATGATGCAGTCTCATCCACAACCGCGCCATCCGCACCTTCGCGTCGCTCTGCTCATTACAGCAACCGCCTTCATGACAATGGGTGCCGTCATCATCATCCCTTCGTCTGGCACTTCTCATCAGGCTTACGCTCAGTCCACACCGGCGTCCCAACCCCAAAACGACTCACCAGCAACAACGCCAAACGTAACTGAGAACGCAACCGCGAGTGAGACCAGCGAACCTTCAGACAGTGGTTCCACCAACAACGACAGCGACACACCGGCAGGCTCACAAGCGGATGCAGACGGCGTCCCCGAGGGGCAGGCCCCCGACTCTGACGCAGAGTCTGAAACGTCTTCTGCGGCAACTGGCAACGATGAATCAATGTTAAGCAGCTTCTTTCAAACTCCACCGGTTGGCTACCTGATTCAAGGTGGACTCTTCATGTGGCCCATCTTGCTGATGGGCATCATTGGGGCAGGTGTGATCATTGAACGCTACCGGAGCCTGAACATGCTTTCGGGTGACTCGAAACAATTGCGCACCGACGTTCAGTCGCTTTTGGAAACCAACCAGGTCAAAGAGGCTTTTGAACTGTGCAATGACCAGCAGGGTCCGGTGCCTGCAATCCTTGCAACGGGCTTGCGGAAATACCTCGTTCTACAGACTCTTGATTATGAGCCTGCCAAAATCGAAGAGCAGGTTGTCAAATCAATGGACGATTACAGCGTTCACATTGTAGCTGCACTTGAACGACACCTGCCGATTCTGGCTACCATTTCGAGCGCTGCGCCGATGCTCGGTTTCCTGGGCACCGTGCAGGGAATGATCGTCGCGTTTGACGACATTGTCGCGAAAATGGGTGAAACAAATATCGTTGAAGCGGCAGCAGTTGGTATCAAGGTTTCCCTGATGACGACCTGTTTCGGTCTGATCGTTGGCATTCCTGCATTTGTTGCCTTCAACTATTTCACCGGACTGATCAACCGTTTTGTGTTGGATGTGGAGGAATCGGCTACGGAGATGATTGAGGCCGTCACTTTGCAAACCGCGATCAGCACGGCAGACCAAGCCCATCAGGGGGAATCCGTCCAGTGAAAGTCCGACGCAAATGCAAGTTGCTCGTTGAGCCTCCGAGCAGCGCCACCGGTGACATCGCGTTCAATTTGATCGTCTTCTTTCTTGTTTGCGCCTCCATTCAACCTGATAGTGGCCGCTCTCAGGAAATCCCAAGGAGTGAAGAAAATCAGGAGCAAAAAGAGGAGGTGGAAAATATCGAAGTTGCATTAACAGGCAATTTGAATGCGGTTTCGATCAACGGTGATACAGTGCGAACTGCGGAGTTACGTTCGCGTCTCACCAAGATGCTGGCATCAAAGACAAGAGCACAAGATAAAATTGTGATTGTAAAAAGCAAGATCGACACGCCCTATCATCATTGGATCGACGTTACAACGGAGATTGAACAATCCGGCGGCCAGATCACGATTCAGCGAGAAGAACAGCAAACCATCCAAGTTCAATAAGCCAATAACATCAATGAAGATAAGCCGCCGCCCACTCGCTGCTAACGTTCCCAGCATGGCCATGGGTGACATCGCGTTCAATCTGTTGATTTTCTTCGTCATTCTGGCGAAGGCGACAGATGACAGTCACCTTCAGTGGGATCCCGCCGAAACGGTCGACGTGACCAGGGCCGGCGCAGCAAAAGTCAGCGTCGTAGTTGATGCCGATAGCAAGTACTACTTGAATGGGCAGCAAGTTGGGATCGCTCAGCTGGCACCACAAATTGAGCAGATCCTGGAGGGGGCCTCCGGAGAGGATCGTCGTGTTCTGCTGAAAGTGCATCGAACCGCTACAGCGAACCATTTTGAACCCATCATCGAGGCCGTCAGCGAAGCCGGTGGCACTATCATGCACGTACTCGAAGAAAAGAGAAATTGAACATGAGCACGAAACCAACTGCAAACGAATTACGCGCGCTGGTGGCCGAGCTAAAACCGCGCAGCCCTCAGGAAGTGATGGGAGCTGCTGCTTCCAGCAATCTGATGTCAAGCATGTTCACCGCGGCGGTCACCGGTATCGGACTGTTGCTCTGTGCCACGATTCTGATGTTTTCGCTCGGGTTCGGCCCAACCGCCCAAGCTGACTCCAACTCATCAGACGCTGCCGATGCCTCTGCAGCCAGCACCAACAGCACAGAAAAGGACGCTGACACGGCGACTGCTACAACATCAGCTGACCAGGCTGCAGAACCCGAAACTGCGGCCACCGACAACTCGGAAAACAAGTCACAAACATCTGGCTCAACAGCCAAAGCAGTCGAAGCGATGGGAATCGGCGAAACCGCCGATCCCGATAGCAAACCAGATTCGCTTGAAAATCGGCTAGACAAGATACTGGATGGCATCGAGTGAACTCAATCAGCGTCCCTGGTCGATACTCAACAGCCGTGAAGATCACGGCGGGCTATCTGCTTGTCTGGGCTCTGCTTTTGCTGGAAACCCGAACATTACAGATGGTTCCCAATTGGGGACATCTCGTTTTGGGCCTGCTTTCGATTCCGCTGGCCGTCTATTGGTGGAAGCAATTTTCGCGTGCGCGAAACCAGCAAATTCAACGCTGGATTATTGGAACGGTCGCCTTTGTGGTCTGGTGGCAATTCACCCTTGTTCTACTCGATAGTCTGGTGATGGATGCAGCGCGCGCAAACATAGCCCGATGGGGTACAGCCGGACTATTCCTGATTGGCTTGCTGTGGGTGGTGTGGGGAATCGAACGCGCGTCGGTGCATTATAAGAAACTTGCTTCCAACCACGGCGCGGTCACAACAGCAACGGCGCCGATCTGGAATCCGTTGAACTTGGACGCCAGCTTTTACGCAGTTCAGTGGTGGCCTCTCAGGCCAGCCCCGATCCTGCGTTACTTACGCTCACCAGGTAACCCGAATTTACTTCCACACGGGCCAAGAAGCCGCAAACTCGACCAATCGTTCTTCGCTCTGGTCACCTACACCGCTGCATTTCTGTTGCTTGCCTTGCTGTTTTCCCAACTCGGAGGTTGTCGCGAAATTTATGAAATGCCCGCGGGTGGCGGAGAACAGCAGCAGCTGGCGCAAGTTGTAAAAATCAAGAAGGTGATCCGCAAGAAGTACATCATCAATCCGCTCAGTTCAGTAATCTTTGCAGTGCCCCCAATCGACGACGTTCAACTGGAACTGACCGAGATTACCAAGCACGCGTACCAGATCGGCCAAGGAGAAGGAAAAGGAGCTGGATTCAGCGGTGGGACATTTCGCGGCAAAGTACGTTTCATTCGCCTTGAATACAGTGGAGGTGACTGGGATCAGGATTACGGGGTCGGCGGTGACCTGAACATGTTGCTTGAATACGGCATTCGCACTCAACACAAGGTCGCCGAAAGAACGGAATCACGGACCATCGGGCAACTCAATAACTTTCCACTCGGAAAAAGCCCGCCTCTTGTCTATATGACAGGCCAACGGAACATTTCGCTGTCCAACTCCGAAGTCAAAACCTTACGTGAATACCTCACTGACAAGCATGGCATGCTGTTCGGTGACAATGGGGGCAGCCGCCACTTCCATAATCAGTTTCTGTCGATGATGAACCGTGTGTTACCGGATGTGAAACCAGTCCCCATTCCTCTGGACGATGTGATTCACCGGATTCCCTACCAGATCCCATTCTTACCCTACGTGGCACCGCATGGTGGTAAAGAGGCGTTGGGCTGGTACAAAGATGGCCGCTGGCTGGCCTATTATCACCCTGGTGACATTGGGGACGCTTGGTCAGATGGACACGCAGGTGTGAGTGCTGACATCTGGGAATCGTGTTATCGAATCGGCACAAATGTTACGTTCTACGCGCACTCCGAGTATTCAAAATGGTTGGACGCACAAAAGAAAGACTGATACTTATCGCACTGCTGTGTTTTGCTTTTGCGCATACTTGCACGGCACAGACAACGTACCTGCATCAGATGTCGCTGGACCGTTGGGCGAAACTGCGAGAAGTTGAACGTCATCAAATGAAGGTTGCCGAAAAATACTTCCAGGACCGCAATTGGTCGGTGGCGGCTGATGAATATGACAAATACCTCACGCTGTATGAAGCAAGCGATGCCGCGTCGCACGCGTTGCTCAAATGGTCGATTTGCCAGGTTGAAATGCGCCGCCAGAACACAGCCATCAATGACGGGTTTCGCTCGGTCGTTGACTACTGGCCGGATTCCGACGACGCCATTGCTGCGTCGTATTACGTTGGAAAGACCCTGAAAGACATTGGCCAAACGCAAAAAGCAAAATCTGCACTCAACGAGGTGGCGACTGATCACGCGAAACATCTGGCAGGGGTTCTTGCCATGGTCGCCTTGGCCGATATCGCCACGATCGAAAAAGATGAAGATCTGAAAGAAAAAATATTGCGACAGCTGACCTTCGACGCGTTACGCGACAAACTCACGCGCCGACAATGTGAAACGGCATCACTGCAACTGGCAAGCATTCTGTTCTCTAAAGCGGCAACTGCCGAGGGAATCAAGGCGTTGAACACGACCTACCAGAATGAACGTTTAGCAAGCGAAGTTGTGAGCCAGTCACGTTCGCCACTGCAGACATTAATGAATGACAATGAGTCCAAATCAAAGGCGAATGCACTGGCGAACGAACTCATTGGTTTCCTACGTGCACAGGAACCCAAGACTACCACCAACGACGAAGACATCTCCTACGCAAAGAACCTGTGTTTTCTCGTCATTGACGTGCTTCGCTCAGCAAGACGCCCTGCCGAAGTCGAAAAAGAGTTTTCATCCGTCGCCAAACGGTTTGGGACTGATGACCAACTTCTCAAACAGATCGCAAACTGGCATGCAGCAAATGGGGATTCTGGCAAGGCACGCCAAGCTTATGGAAAATTCAAGGACCAGATTGCGGGTCTGCAGCTGATTGCAACCAGTTATCGGCAGGAGAAGAATCTCGCTCAGACCACACAGACGTATAACAGACTGCTAGCGATCGACCCTGATAATCAAGCACAGTGGAAAGCTGAAAGTGCTGGTGCATACCGGGAATTCAAAAAATACAACGATGCGATTGCTTTGTACCAGCAGTTGGGCCAGGAGGACGCTGCAAATGCAGATCGCTGGCTCTGGGAAACCGCGATGACGCACAAGGAAGCAGGTAATTGGAAGGAGGCCATTGGATTCTTCCGACAGTCAGAGCGATTCCCCGAAAGCTATTGGGAAATGGCATCATGCCACCGACAACTCAAACAAACCAATGAAGCGGTCACGCTTTACAACCAAATTGCAGGCGGCGACAAAAACAGAGCCCCCGCAGCCATGCTTCAGATTGGCTACACGCAGGAAGAGGCCAAGAGCAGCGACAAAGCAATCACGGCCTTTAAAAAAGTTTGCCGTCTGTTTCCGAAGGACCAACACGCCAGCCGCGCCCACGCCCACTTGCAGAGCAAATATAAAATCACCGTCACCCTTGGCGGTGCGAAGCAAGACTGACCTCGCGCACGGCATTTCGTCAGCCTGACGCGGGAATTGTACAATTCTCTGCACACTTCTTACAAGATTTTCGCGGTTCTGCTGGCTTAGACTGACCGCCGCTCGAACGCGGCCAGCATCCGAATCGCCTGCAGCGAATGCAGCAGCGGCCAGCAAACCCTTTGTGACACTGGCAATCTACCAAAATCTGATAGAATACGTGTTCCTCTCCCTACCCACCCCAACCTATTGCATCTACCCATGCGTCTGCACTATTTCGGTTTCCTAAACCTCGTGCTCTCAGCCTTCGCCATCGCGGTCGCGGCAGAACCATCAACGATCCAGTTTGACCGAGACATCCGCCCGATCCTGGCGGACAAATGTTTCTTCTGTCACGGACCGGACAAGGAACACCAGGAGGCTGATCTTCGCTTGGATCTGGAGACTGACGCGATGGCAGTTATCACGTCGGGGAAGCCGGACGAGAGCGAGCTGATCGCGCGGATTATGGCCACAGATGAGAGCCAGATGCCGCCAAAGGAAACCAAAAAGGAACTTTCAGACAAAGAAATTGCTCTCCTGACAAAGTGGGTAGAAGAAGGAGCCTCCTGGTCGCAACACTGGTCGTTCTCTGCACCCACAAAGACAGCGACCCAGGCGCAATCCGCACGCGAAGTGATCGATGAGTTGATCACCAGGCAAATCCCGTCAGGCAAGCTGGCACCCGAAGCATCCAAAGAAAAACTACTAAGACGTGTCACTTTTGACCTGACAGGCATGCCACCCACGCCAGCGGAACTGGACGCGTTTCTAGCTGACAATTCCCCACATGCCTATGAGACCGTGGTGGATCGCCTGCTGGCGTCTCCACGCTACGGGCAACGCATGGGTCTGGCGTGGCTGGATGCAGCACGCTACGGCGACACAAGCGTGTATCACGCTGACGGACCTAGAGACATGTGGGGTTGGCGAGATGCGGTGGTCGATGCCTACAACATGAACATGCCGTTTGACCAATTCTCGATGGCGCAACTGGCAGGCGACCTGCTTCCGGAGGCAGACCAGAGGCAGAAGATTCTGGCAGGTTTCAACCGCAATAATGGAACGACCGATGAAGGGGGTGCCTTTGCGGAAGAGTATCGGGTTGAATACGCCGTCGACCGCGTCAAAACCACATCAACTGTCTGGATGGGAATGACAATGGAATGCGCGCAATGCCATGACCACAAATATGACCCAATCTCACAGGAAGAATACTACAAGTTCTTTGCGTTTTTTAACGTCAGCAGTGATGGTGGAATGCAGACGAGAAGAGGAAATGCTGCACCCACCATGGAAATTCCGGATCCAGAAAAGCAAAAACAACTCCCCGAGGTGGAAAGTCTGCTTGCAGCTTCCAAAACAAGATCCACCGAAATCTCGGATAACTGCGGGCCGGCTCTGGAGACCTGGATCAATGACCGAAAGTTACAGCGGGCAGAAGCCATTCCCGTCCCCAAAGGCTGCTTACTGCACCTGCCAATAACCGAGGGAAAAGGAAAGAAGGTCAAAAGTGAAGTGCTGCAGTCCACCTCAGAAGAGGACAAATCAACAGCGAGTCCGCAGATCACGGCCGAAATCAAGGGCAAAGTAGAATGGATTGCTGATCGAAATGATTCCACCTTGAAATTCAACGGATCGAATTGGCTTGACGTTGGCCCGGTGGCAGATTTTGAACGAACAGACTCATTTTCCTACGGCGGCTGGATCAAGCCAAGCAAAAACAGCGGTCAGGGTGCACTGATCGCAAAAATGGATGATGGCAATTCCTATCGAGGCTTTGATCTTTACGCTGGACAGAGCCCTGTTTCCGTTCACCTGATTCACAAGTGGCCTACAAACGCTGTCAAAGTCAGCACAAAGAAAAAGTTGGAAGCTGACAAATGGCAACACGTGTTTGCCGTTTACGATGGCACTTCGAAAGCGTCTGGCATCAAAATCTATGTCGACGGGGAAGAGTGGGAATGGACAATCGAACAGGACCAGCTAAAGGATTCAATCAAGACACCAAAAACGTTACTGGTGGGTAGCCGTCATCCCGGTTCGCGTCTGAAAGCACAAGTCGACGACATACGCATCTACGATCGTGCCCTGAGTCTGCAAGAGGTGCAGCGTCTTGCTGATGCGGATCCGATCGCGGAATTGCTCGCCATCGCGGATGACGAACGCACTGACGCCCAAAATGCAACGATAAAAACTTACTACCTGACGACAGAAAATGAAGAGTATTCGCAACTCCTCAAAACGCAGCAGGACCTTGAGTCAAAGATTGTCGATCTGAAGAAGCCACTGACCACCGTGATGGTGATGGGAAATCAAGCGACGCCTCGGAAGACATTCATTCTGAATCGTGGTGCCTACGATTCGCCGACTGACAAAGAGGTCTCTCCGGGAACGATCGCCGCGTTACCTCCCATGAAAGACGATGCCCCCAGGAACCGGCTGGGGATGGCTCAGTGGCTATTCTCAGCAGAGCACCCGTTGACCTCGCGAGTGACCATCAATCGTTACTGGCAAATGCTGTTTGGCCGTGGCCTGGTCAGTACTCCGGAAGACTTCGGTGCACAGGGGGACTTCCCCTCGCATCCCGAATTGCTCGACTGGCTGGCCGTCGACTTCCGGGAAAATGGCTGGGACATCAAACGCATGTTGAAGGAAATGGTCGTATCGCGCACCTATCGTCAGTCGTCCGCGAGCACCGCAGACTCCTATCAGAATGATCCCGACAATCGACAAGTCAGCCGCGGTCCTCGCTTTCGGCTGCAAGGTGAGTTCATCCGCGACACTGCTCTGACGTTAAGTGGACTGTTAAATGACACCATGGGTGGCGCAGGCGTAAAGCCGTATCAACCGGCAGGTCTCTGGGCTGAGGTTGGTCTTGGCGGCAACCCACGCTTCACTCAGGACCATGGCGACAAACTTTACCGGCGAAGCATTTACACCTACTGGAAACGTTCTGCACCGCCGCCATCCATGCAGATCTTTGATGCACCAACTCGAGAAAAGTGCATTATTCAACGTGCGCGCACCAATACACCGCTTCAAGCTCTCGTGACGCTCAATGATATTCAATTCATCGAGGCGTCCCGCCACATGGCGGAGCGATTGATGCGTGATGGCGGCAAAACCACGGAGGAACGCCTGCGGTACGGCTTCCGACTTGCCACGGCTCGCTATCCCACCCCCGAGGAAACCGCTGTCCTGGAACGCATCCTCGACAAAGCCGCCACGAAGTACACGGCCAATCCAGACGCCGCACAGAAGCTCCTCGCCGTAGGAGAAGCAAAACGAGATGAATCACTGCCAGCCAATGAACATGCGGCTTGGACAATCGTTACAAGTTCAATTCTGAATCTTGACGAAACACTGACACGCGAATAGCCCCCAAACCACAACGTATCCCGATGAATCCCATTCAAGAATACCAGTTGCAGATGACACGGCGGCAGTTGCTTAGTCGCGGTCGTGGCTGTCTTGGCGCCGCAGCACTCTCGACCCTGTTAGCAGGTTCAAACAAGAGCATGGCGAGCCCCAATGCACGTTCAAGTGCAAACCCCGGATTGCCACAATTGCCTCATTTTCCGCCGACGGCGAAACGAGTCATCTATCTGTTTCTGGCTGGCGGGCCCAGCCACATCGACATGTTTGATTACAAACCTGCGATGAAAAAGCTGCATGGAACGGAACTTCCTGACTCCATCCGCAATGGCCAACGCCTGACCGGAATGTCCAGTGGCCAAAAGTCATTTCCGTGCGTTTCCCCCATGTTCAAGTTCAAACAGTATGGAGAACGCGGCACATGGGTTAACAGCGAGTTGCTGCCGCACACTGCATCGATAGTCGATGAAATGACCATCGTCCGCACCATGAATACTGAAGCGGTCAATCACGATCCGGCCATGACTTACATCAACACCGGGACGCAACAACTGGGCCGCCCCAGCATGGGCGCATGGCTCAGCTACGGGCTGGGCAGTCCCAATGAAAATCTTCCTGCCTACGTCACCATGATTTCACGTGGTGTCAAAGCCGGCCAGGCATTGTTCTCGAGACTTTGGGGATCAGGTTTCCTGCCCTCGAAGCACCAAGGTGTTCAATTTCGAAGCGGCGAAGATCCGGTCCTCTACCTGAATAACCCGGATGGCATCGACTCAGAAACGCGCCGGCAAATGCTGGACGGAATCGCAGAACTAAACGCTACCCGTTTCAGGGACGTTGGGGATCCAGAAATCCAAACGCGAATTGCTCAATACGAAATGGCATATCGGATGCAAACATCCGTACCGGACTTGATGGACCTTTCCAATGAGAGTGAGGCTACCTACAAACTGTACGGTGACGATTCGAAAAAGCCGGGCACCTTTGCTGCCAACTGCATTGTCGCCAGACGACTGGCCGAGCGCGGCGTACCGTTCATCCAACTCTTCCACCGCGGGTGGGACCAGCATGGCAACCTCCCCAAAGAATTGACCACCAACTGCAAAAGCGTGGATCAACCTGCTGTTGCCTTGGTCAAAGACCTTAAACAGCGAGGCATGCTCGAGGATACGGTCGTGATCTTTGG
>JAPOKD010000394.1 GCA_029977825.1 Planctomycetota bacterium
CGTCATCAGCTGATGCTGCGTTTCCCATGCCAACCATGAGGGCTGCAAGCAGCGAAGCTGATACAACTAGGTTCCGGGGAGACATGGGCATATTTGAACGAGTCACTTGTAATTTAGCAGCAATTCAACGCGAAGATGCAATCCTGAAACAACGCCTACATCGCTGGCGGACGACTCAATATCGGCTGCCAAACGTGCGTACGGGCACACTTCAGTCTACTCATCTCAACCCAATGAAAAATGGACGGTGAAGCAATCCAACACAGAAATATTGAAAACGCCGCGGCAGTGTCCTGAAGACGATCCTCCCGACTGATTTCACCGTAAAAACCCGTAGTTCAAACCGCCAGTTCAACTCCAATCCATCGGTACATTGACACCGATGCAACAATGATTCCATATCGTCACCTGCTGCTATCCGTGGTTTCATTTCTTGAGTTTTTTACACTGGCGGACAGCAAGCTCTGCTAACGAGTAGACTGTTTCGGTTTAGAATATCAGCAGCGTCGCAACAGTATGCTTCATTAAACTTGATGAGGACCCAATTCATGAAACGTCGTGAGATTCTTAAGTCGACTGGTTGCGTGCTTTTCCTGCCAGCACTGGAGAGTTTTGGTCAAAATCGCGTTGTTCCGGACCAACCCGATATCAAACGACTTTTCTGTGTCAGCATGGGCTACGGTTTCTTCACGGATGTCCTGCCACAAACGGATGGTGCTGACTACACATTCAGCGACCACATGGAACCTCTGCAGAAGCACCGTGATCATTTCACTCTGTACTCAAAAATGAAGTTTGGGGGGGACCATGTCCGCGATCACAAGTGTTTTGTTGGTAACACGACAACGAATCCTGACTCGCTGGACCAGATTGTTGCGGACCACATTGGTCATTCGACTCGGGTAAGAAATGTTGTCACTTTCATCAGCCATGCCCATCACCATATTGTTGCATCGTGGCGGAACAGATTACCGGTCATGCCGATACAATCGACGAGAGTCCTGTTTGAAACGCTCTTCGCCAAGACTGACAGAAAAACGCAGGAGCGACTACTGGCTCACAAGAAAAGCGTTCTTGACGGCTCTCTTGAAGAGGCAAAATCCCTGATGATACGGGTATCGGGCCGCGACCGTCAGCGACTCGAAGAGTACTTTGCTGCGTTGCGTGAATCGGAACAGGAACTCAACAAATCAATCGAGTGGCTCAGTAATCCGCGTCAGGATGTCGAATTCCCGGTCGCACCTCAATTCGAGAACAATTTCCTCGCAACCGATGTCGACAAAAAACGTTTTCTTGAAAACCCACGTCAGATTCAACGTGGCATTGCATTCGACATGATCTACAAGGCCTTCAAGTTCGACATCACACGTGTGGTCAATTTCTACATGGTCGGTCTGGACAATGACCATCACATTACAACGCACAACGTGCCAAAAGCTGAGGAAGCTCGCACGAGCCTGACAAAATATGATTCGTCCTTCTTTTCCTTGTTGTCCAATTTCTACGACAAACTGGCTGACACGAAAGGCGAATCCGGTGCAACACTAATGGATGAGACAGTCACCGTCGCCACGGGAAACAATAGCGTGAGCCAGAGAATGGGACCTCACAACGGAAACGAAATCCCCGTGTTCCTCGCAGGTGGCCAATTCGCCAATCACGGTGGGCATATCATTCGGAAAGGTGAAACGACCTGCGACATCTACCTATCGATACTTCAGAAATTCGGCATCCAACGAGAACAGTTTGGCAACAGCAGGAAGACCATCCAACTCTAAAGCCATGTTGAAATACAACTTCACGACAATTGCTGTTTTGCTGTGGCTGCTTGCAGGAAACCACACATCGAAGTGCAGTGCGAATGAACGCAAGCAGACACAGTTATTCTTCAAGACTTTTTGTGTTTCCTGCCATGGCAAGGAAACATCGAAGGCCGACGTTCGCCTGGACCAGCTTGACTCGCAGCAATGGGAGAATGCAAGCCTGCTGGAAGAAGTTTACACGGCGGTCGAAAGTGGTGAGATGCCGCCAGAAGATGCGGCAACGCAACCAACACCTGATCAGTCCATGGCACTGGAACTTGCATTAAGCAATCAACTACGCAAGCTCGCAGACAAGCAGAAGCCCGGGATGCTGAAGCGATTAAGCCGAGTCGAGTACCAGAATACTGTCAACGATGTCTTCGGCACTGACTTCTCGGTACTCGACCGACTGCCGCTCGACAACATCGACGCTGGCTTTGATAACAATGCTGACAAACTGCACATGTCGGTTGCCGACATGGAGGCATACTTCAACGCTGCAAACCGGATTGCCGTGAGTGTCATCGGTGACAAACCTGCTCCACGCACTATCGTCTACTCAACGAAAAACACGGACATTGATTCTCTCAGTCATAAAGACGATACCAATGCCTTTGCTCCGTCCCTTGAACGAGAATCGCGGCCACTGGTTTTTGCGTCACCCGCTACCCAGATAAAAATCAATCCAGCTGTCAACACGAGTGGTGTCTACCAGATTATTCCACAGGGATTCTATATCACTGCCAGCTTGATTCCGGGCAGCCGCACGGAAGAGAGGTTGCCTGCCGTCAAATACGTTTCAGACATCAATAACGAAGATGCGGCATCATCTGGCCATTCGATGAGCTATTTCCTGCGAAAGAACGCGGGAGTAGGGCAGAGCATTGTGACTGTGATTCCCCAAAATGCAGCTTGGCAAGAATTCGATCCCCGTGAAGGATTCACGACGCTGCTATCCTCCGATGACACAATCGTCCTGAGATGCAATTCGGTCCAAGGTGGGGGTGTGCAACGGATGTTCTGCATTGAGAAAGCAACCATCACGGGTCCTGTCTACGATTCGTGGCCCCCGAACACTTCCTTCCATGCAACCTATTGCCAAAACATCGATGCTTCGTCTGACTACGAAGCATGCCTGGCAATCCTGAGGCGAATTGCAACAAGACTGTTTCGCCGTCCCGTCTCAGACGCTGAGATGAATCAGATCCAGACGCTAGCGAAAAGTGAATTTGACCAGAACCGAAGCATTTACTCCGGCCTGCAAGCGGGCATTCGTGGAATGTTGTGTTCTCCGAATTTCCTTTTCAAGCACGAAGGTGTTTCGGGACCGCTCAGTGAACACGCGATCGCCGCGCGGATGTCGTACTTCCTGTGGAACTCCCTGCCCGACGAGACACTTTGCGGATTGGCGAGCGAGGGAAAACTTCAGGATCCCAAGGTTCGACGCGAACAGACCCTGCGTATGCTAAAGGACGCAAAAGCCGACCGGTTTGTTAAAGACTTTGTTTATCAGTGGCTCGATCTGGAAAAACTCAAGATCATCGAACCTGACGTGAACATCTTCACCGTTGATGAATTTGACCTGGTTCGAGATCAGATCAAAGAAGAGCCGGTGGCGTTCTTCAAGGAAGTACTGAACAGCAACTTGAGCCTGCTCAACTTTATCGACTCCGATTTTGTAACGATCACACCGGAACTCAACTACATCTATCAGATCGAAGGACTTGCAATCGCCAAACCAGGCAAGCGACCGGGGGCAAGCAAAGTGTCACCAGTCGACTACAGACCCAAAGAGATCAATTCAGAATTTTCCAAAGTTTCGCTGGCTGAGAACGATCGATATCGCGGAGGCCTGCTTACTCAGGCGGGCTTCATGCTGATGACGACCAACAATGGACAATACACGAATCCTTTTTATCGCGGCGCATGGGTGCTGAAAAGCTTCTACGGTGATCATTTGGAGACACCGGAAGGCTTGGATATCGCAGCCCTCAGCCCGCCAACGAAAGCAGACTCGATCAAACAGACGATCGATGCACATCGAGAGAATACAAGCTGCAACAATTGCCACAGCAAGATGGATCCGCTCGGCATCGCCTTGGAAAACTTTGACGTCATTGGGCGTTGGCGGGATGAATACACGGATGTCAGCAACTATGCCACCAACAGCCAGGACAAAGGCAACAATGCCGGACGTTTTCCCGTGGATTCACGAACAGTCCATAAGGATGGCCGTGCCTTTGAAGGCCCACAAGGCCTGAAGACCATTCTAATGGAAGACCAGGCGAGGTTTTCGCAAACATTCGTTGAGAACATGCTGGCTTATGCCATGGCACGCCAGCTTACTTTTCGCGATAGGGAAAGCCTTGACTTACTCTACCAGCAGTCCGCTGAGAACGACTTCAAACTACGCGACATTGTCGTTGCGATCGTGTCATCAGACTTTTTCACCGAACGATAAGAAAGGAGGCATTGCAAGAGAATCAAGCTGGAATTCTCCATCCGATTTCACTTGTCCCTTACGAATCAACCCAACATGCGTTTGCTCACACTCCCGCGTCTTGTGAGACGTCCGCGTGTGGGACAAGAATGTGTTTTATCGAGCTTTACCTTTCGACAAGAATCAAATGTCGGTCAAACGCTCTGCCGAATCACCGAACCGTTCGAGTTCAAGGCCGCCCCAATCCATCAGGCTGAGAAACAGGCTGCACATTCGACGATTGGAAGCATCAAGGTAGTCAAGCGCGCGACCTCCGCGGAGCTTGCCGCCCCCTCCACCCAGCAGAACGACCGGCAATTGCTTGGCGTCATGGTTGCCATGAATCATGCTTGAACAATGCATGATGGTGGTGTTGTCGAGCAGAGTTCGATCTCCCTCCTTAACTTCCGCCATCCGCTCGCACAGGTAGGCAAGCTGGGAAGTAAAGAACTGGTTGACGCCGACTAGTTCCGACGGCTGGGTGTGGGCCATCTGGTGATGCTGATCCTTGGCACCGGCGTGTGCGTGCGTGAGGATCGAGCCATCGTTGCAATATTTGAGGGTCGCGATCCGCGTGGAATCCGTGCGAAATGCGAGCAGCACGATGTCGTTCATCAGCCTCCAGTAATCCGGGATTTCAGCGGGAATACCATCAGCAGGCCTGGGGCGATCGGGCGCCGTCAGGCTCGGCTGCCAACCACCGGCCTCACGATCCTGACCAGCCCGCTTGATCCGCCACTCTATCTCGTGAACACTCCCGAGGTACTCCTCAAAACGTTGTCGATCTGAGACTGAGAGTCGCTTTCGCAGCGACCGGGCATCTTCAAGCACGGCATCCACAACACGCAGGTCGCCGCGGTTGTGTTTCGTGCGGAAGAGACGGTCAAAGGCCAGCGCTGGCCGCGTTTCCGTCCAAGTGGGCGACACCGCAGTGCTCCACGAAATGTGCGAACTGTAGAGCAACGGATGCCCGTCTTGAAGCCCGGGGATCGGCCCTTCACAACCAAGCACCAGCGACGGCAACCGAGTGCGACTGCCAATCTGCTGTGCCATCAACTGGTCAAAGCTGACACCCGTGTGCACCTCGGTCTTTGACATTGGCGCTCCACTCAGCATGTTGCCAGTTTGCATGCAGTGGATAACGCCATTATTCGCCTGTTCGTTCCACAGGCCGCGAAGGAAAACCAACTGCTGCTTCCAAGCTTCAAGCGGCTTCAGACATGGGCCGAGTTCCATTGCCTCGCCCTGTCCCTTGGCCCACCAGTGTTCTGAGTGGAACCCCATCCCAGTAAACGTGACAAGAGTGCGAGTCGGGGGCTGATCTGTAGCGTTAGCCGCTGCGGCGCTTGTCAGCGACTCGAGCCACGGTAGTGCCATCGAGACACCGAATCCGCGCAGCAAGGTACGCCGCGAGACGGTCGAATCAGAACGCATGGGCATGAATATGCTCCTGTAGTGGAAGTTTGCTAGGCACCTC
>JAPOKD010000078.1 GCA_029977825.1 Planctomycetota bacterium
ACTATTACCAGCTTGATCTGTCACTGTATACGTAACGCTGACCTGCCCCGTTCCAGCACCGGTTGGCTTGAGCATGACGACAGAGTTTTCCGTGTCTGTAAAGACATTGATCGAAGTGATCTCGACATCGAAGTCAGGTCGATCAGCAGCCCCCGTACTGGTTTCGCTGATGGCTTCCCGAACATAAGATCCCTCGACAATTTGACCGAATACAGAATGATTTCCATCCAAATACCGTGTCGGTACTTCAGTGATAAAGAACTGTGAGTTATTGGTGTCGTCACTGGACTTGGCAAACGAAATCGCTCCCTCACCCACATGCAACAACTCAGGATGAAATTGGTCGTCAAACGTGCCCAACGTGGATCCGCTCGTTCCCGTGCCGGTGGGATCACCACCCTGAATCATGAAATTGTCGATGACCCGGTGGAAGATGATTCCATCGTAAAAATCACTCTCCGCTAATTGAATTACCCTGGAAGCCGGACGTTGAGCACGGCCCTCAAAGAGCTCAAACACCATGTCCCCATAGCCTTCCATGTCAATTTGAATGGAGCGGTTGCCAGTCAGAACCTGTGCTTCGAGCAAACTGGGATCGGAGACTGAGACGGTCACCGTCAGCGGCCCACCCGTTGGTGAATAGGCATCCACTGCCACGTGAACAGGAGCACCAATATTAACTGTCTGATCGCCGATCGTTGCGAAGGAGGGGTCTTCACTTTGGGGAATCACAACACCACTCGCGCTGCTCAACTCAGCCAGAGTCATGACCTGCTCTACCCGTGTCCCATCCGCAAAAATCCAGGTTGGAAAGCTCGCGATGGAATTGGCAACCCCTTCTGCGTTCAGCGTTCGATCGGGATTCGTAACTTCAACAAATGGAAGAAACTGTCCCCCGTCCTCAAAAAGCTGTTTTTGCTGGGTGCAGGCGGGACACCACGCCGCGCCGTAATACTTGACGCCAGCTTCGTCTAACGCTTTTGCAAATTGAACCAGATCAGTTGCTGCCTCACCCTCACCCACACCTGCCGCCTGCAACCCCGCATCAGCAACCTCGGTTGCATCCCCCTGAATGCCCAAATCAGTGGTGGGCTCGGTGAACAACAACTCGATGTCGCCGGCCAACAATTGGCGTTTCTCCAGAGGTTCCAATTGCAGACGGCTGCGACTGGCATCCGGTTGACGTGTGCCACGCCCCGATAAACTGCTCCACAACTGCTTGAGAAACCGTTGACGACGGGACATGGGCGACGACGAGTTGGTCGGGAAGTGCATGATCGGTCTCAAAGAAAGTCAGAAAGAGACAGGTAAATGAATCAAACAAAGTGGACATTTAGGGTCCACACCAGCCTGCAGTGGGCTGTCATCGGTAAAATGTCGGCATCGCACAGGCGTCAGGACAAACAAATCCCGCACGACCCCTACGCTTTAACACGCGTGGATTACGCTCTGACACCGCGGGAAAGCCGATGATTAAGACCACATCACTGAAAAAACGGGTTTTTTTGACTAGGACGCCGTCTAATCACTCAGAAATTCAGACGCAGCGACAAACCCGTGTGTTCCACATTATAACTGCGACGAAAAGATTTCCTCCCGATATCTGAGCCTTGTTCACCAAGAACCCTCCACACAGACTCCACTTCGACGGCAAAAAACGGCAAGCCAACCGCTTTTTCTCAGCTCGCCAGTCCAAATTCGCCCACCCGAGACCACGCCAAACCGCGGTAACTGACCGCCAGGGCTGATTCGCAAGCCGATCTACGTGCCCAACTGCATCGGAATCCCCTCAGTCAGGCCCCCGTAGTCAGGTGGTTGGCCTGCCGGCAATTGACGCTCAGCTAGAGCAATAATCGACCAAGCCGAGGCACTGGGCTGAAACGTAAAAACGCTTTTGGCCCTGCAAAGATGCCCTGCAACGATATTGCGTTCATGTCGCCTCAAGCCGACCCGGACTCGTAACGATTTGGCCCGAGTTGAACCCGCTCCTCCAACCCGTTCTCGGTCATAAAGACAACCGCCAGTTGAGCTTCAAGCGATGACCGCTCTTCCTCCGACAGCTCTTCACGAATCTGTCTTCGTTTTAACTCATCATCCAAATACTCGATTGCCAACAGACTGACCAACGCCGTCGAGACAAGCGCGACTCCGAGGATTCGAATCGCAGGGTGGGGCAGCCGCACCACTCGCTTACCAACCATGAATGCGACCAATTGAAAACCTCTCAGTCCAACGTGAGCGTTTTCGAGTGTTTCGGTTGGAATTTCCTCGACAGCATCTGTCACTGCCGTTGTTACAGAATCACCGCTGCACCCAGGGACGCAAAGTACACCAGTCGTCAGCGCGGCTAACAATTCTCTTCGGCGAATGTTCATTTCAGTTCTGCCAGACATTCATTGTATTTGTACTAGTTTGACGCCGCAGCGATCCGTTCCAAGGTCAGTGGATCATTGCCGCCAAATGGGAAGGCTCAATTCCATGGCCAAGTAAGCGTCTTTCTTACAAAAAAACAGCACAATCAACTCACTCACCGAAGCGTTGTCCCCACATCCCTGAATGTTTCGTTACGACCAAATCTCCCAGCACGCAGACCTGACACGCCAGACGCAATCCAGCGTCCAGGTGGTGGGGTGGAAAACCTAGCCGCCACTTTTCGATCTTGGTCATCGGCGTCACTTCACCCTGCACTTCTACAGCACAAGTACCACAGGTTCCCAATCCGCGGCAGTGCGTCAGACCCGAAACCGAATTATAAAGTTTTCCCTTCATGGCAGGGGTGTGCCGCATCAGAACGGAGCGGAGGTTGTCGGAACGCGAGCAGGATACCGTTTCACCCGCGAAGTGGATCAAGGGCATCAGAAAATCTCCTTCAAAACGAGGGACATGTAGGATCAGTGCGCAACTCCTTTCCTGCCAAATCACGCAGTTCAGGATTCCGGGATATTGTTTTGTGAAGAGCCCTTACAAACCGCTGGAACTCACGTTCAATCGAAACGGTTGCTACCACCGGCAAGTGAACCCTACTTGCCAACGGCAACATTACGGGCAAGGTCTCACGTCTGTCCCTTTTCAAGTTCAGCCACCCGCAACGCTTCGACCAACTGCTGAATCTGCTCAACCGTCAGTTGTTCTGCTCTCTGATTGGCATCGTGGCCAAGTGCCACCAGCACTTGATCAACCTCCGCCTTGCTGAGGCGATCCTTCATCGCACTGATCACCACGCTACGAAGAAACTTTCGTCGGTGAAAGAATAACGCTCGTACTGTTTGGTGAAAATAATTCAGGTCGGCGAATGCGTCCAAACGTTCTTTTGCAAGGTCGATCCGCAGCACGGCGGAATGTACCTTGGGCCTCGGCCAGAACACCGTAGGCGGAAGCACACGCACAATTTCGCAATCGCAGATCGATTGGATCCATACACTCAACGCGCCGTAATCTTTATTCCCTGGCGCAGCAACAATCCGGTCTCCCAGTTCTTTTTGAATGGTAACCACCATCGAATCAGGCGGCGGCGTCTCGTGAAGCAGATTGCTGATGATCGGCGTGGCGACGTTGTAAGGCAGATTGGCAACCAGCAGAAACCGAGCCTGACTGCCGATGGATTCCATGGCTCCACGAATCTGCTCCATCAAATCATCACGAAGTGAATTCTTGTTTCGCAATGCATCGCCATGAATCAACCGGACATTGGCTCTTCCTTCCAGCTCCTCGCTTGCCAACTGATGCAAATTGGCATCGATTTCAACACTAAGGACGGCGCCTGCACGATCGGACAAACGACTGGTCAGGGACCCCACGCCTGTTCCAACCTCCAGAACAACATCTGTTTTACACAGATTTGCAGAATCAGCGATCAAGTCGATCAGATTCAAGTCGATCAGAAAATTCTGTCCGAATCTCGACACGGGTCTTAGACCGGCAGCAGCGAGACGTTTGGAAAGATACGTGGCGGTTTGACGAGGTTGGTTCAAGCGAGATGCCGGTGAGAGAAAAAGTAAATCGGTGAAATCAGTCGTTTGGTCAGGCCAATGGATCAGGATTCGCTGGCAAATCCCAGCGTACGTTCAACGTACTTGGCGAGCACATCCGTTTCCAGATTGACGGCATCGCCTATTCTTTTCGTGCCCAACGTGGTGACTTCCAGCGTGTGCGGAATCAAAGCTACCGTGAAGGAATCCTCGTCGGCATCAACCACAGTCAAACTGATCCCATCAATCGCAATGCTGCCCTTGGCGGCCACTTGCGAAGCCAGACGCCTGGGCATTTTAAATCGAAGGTGCGCCCAAGGTGGGTCTTCCCGCCTTTCCAAAAGTTGGCCGAGGCCATCAATATGACCGGTGACGTAATGCCCGCCCAGCCGATCACCGACAGCCAGCGATCGCTCCAGATTAACACCGGAATGGGCGCCCAGACTACCCAAGTTGGTCCGAGATAACGTCTCTTCGCCCGCCTCGAAGTCCAGCCTTGTTCCATCGATCGCAATCACAGTCAAACAGCATCCATTGATGGAAATACTGTCACCGATCGACGCATCCTCAGCCAACCTGCCAGCCTCAATCGTGAAGCGTCGACCGGGCGGTTGTTCGGTCACCGCCTCTATTTCGCCTACCGCTTCGACCAATCCAGTAAACATTCACTACCGCCTAGGGGAAAAAGATCTAGCAACAACGCCAATTAGCGGACCAAATTACAACACAACGACATTTAACAGCAGATGGTGCCACCGGAAAACGGTTGGCGGGTAGCCACTGAAAGGTGCATTGAACAAAATGCCGGCCAACAACACAACGTAACCAACAGTCAATTCATTCTCTTGAAGAGGTTCTCATGACGCTGATCGAAGCCATTCATGCCCGTCAAATCCTTGATAGCCGAGGCAACCCCACCGTCGAAGCAGAGGTTCTGCTGAGCGACGGCAGCCACGGCCGAGCTGCTGTGCCCAGCGGAGCCAGCACAGGCGTTCACGAGGCTTGGGAACTTCGCGACGGAGACAAGTCAATTTACATGGGCAAAGGTGTTCAGAACGCAGTCAGCAACGTCAACGACAAGATTGCCGATGCGTTGCAGGGCATGGACGCGACGGATCAGGCTGGAATTGATGCAGCAATGATCCAACTTGATGGAACCCCCAACAAGAAGGAATTGGGCGCCAACGCGATCCTCAGCGTCTCACTTGCCACCGCGCACGCGGCAGCACATTGCACCGGCCAACCGCTGTACCGGTATCTTGGCGGCGCGGGCGCACGTCTGTTACCTGCTCCCATGATGAACATCATCAACGGTGGCGAACATGCCGACAATTCGGTCGACATTCAGGAATTCATGGTCATGCCACTGGGATTCGAGCGTTTCAGCGACGCTCTGCGAGCCGGCACTGAGGTATTCCACAACCTCAAGAAAGTGCTGTCAGGCAAGGGCTACAACACTGCCGTAGGTGACGAGGGAGGCTTTGCACCGGACCTGAAAAGCAATCAGGAAGCGCTCGACGTCATCCTGCAAGCGATTGATCAAGCCGGGTACAAAGCGGGAGAACAGATCTGGATTGCCCTGGATGCAGCTTCCACCGAGTTTTACGACGCCGAGTCGGCCAAGTACTCAATTGATGGGAAGCAACTCTCGGGCGACGAAATGGTCGACTTCATGGCTGACTGGTGTTCCAAATACCCCATTTGCAGCATCGAGGACGGCTGTGCAGAAGACGATTGGGACACCTGGAAAAAACTGACAGAGAAATTGGGCGATAAGGTCCAGCTGGTCGGTGACGACCTGTTCGTGACCAACGTGGAACGATTGCAACGTGGTATCGATGAAGGGATCGCAAACAGCATTCTCATCAAAGTGAACCAGATCGGCACGCTGACAGAAACGATTGACTCGATTCAGTTGGCTGCTCGCCACAACTACACGTCCGTATCCAGTCATCGCAGCGGCGAAACCGAAGATTCGACCATTGCAGACCTTGCCGTAGCAATGTCGACCGGTCAAATAAAAACCGGCTCTGCCAGCCGCAGCGACCGCATGGCAAAGTACAATCAGTTGCTGAGAATCGAAGAGATGCTCGGTGACACCGCACTTTACGGTGGACCACTTTTCCCGCAGAAGTGATCCATCCAGTCGGGAGGTATCGATTTGGCGTTACCAGCGTTGAAAGTCCCGAATCGCGGCTGGAGAGCTGAACGCACATGTTTCGAATGATTGCCGAAGAGCCGCTCATCGTCTCGCTAATGCTGGGGGCGATGGGCTTCGGATTGCTTTATGGCTGGCTACGAACCGGAAATAAACCGGTCGCCGTTGCTGGGCTGATTTTCGTTGCCTTGATTCCGCTGGCCTGGTTCGTTGCAAATCAGGTGGAAACAGACCGCGAGCAAATAGAACATCTCATCTACACGCTTGCCGACGCGGTGGAACGCAATGACCATGACAGTGCTGTCACCGTCATTGCCGACCCTGAACTCGAGGCCCGCGCACGGCTCGAATTACAGAACTGGGAATTCGAGTTAGCTAAAGTTACACAAATCAACAAGATTCGTGTCATCGAAGATACCTATCCGCCACAAGCTGACATTGAGATGATGGTAAAGGTCAAGGTGAGCGGAAGAAGATCCAGTTCCATCCAGAACGCGCAAATCCCACGAAAGCTGCTGCTGACCATGGAGAAAGATGGAGATGACTGGCTGATCACCGAATATCAACACCTGCCAATTCTTGGCGGTCCCGACAAGTTCAGCTCATACGGTGGTAGTCGACCAGGCAACGGAGATTGATTACCAATCCGCCAGTGACCTTGAAGCCACAAGCACTTGCTGGTCTTTTTTCAACCTGTGGATCATTACAAGACTCGATCGAACCGATACACGATTCATTGCTCATTTTGAAACGGCGGCATGTTCATAACCCTTGACGGCATTGATGGTGTTGGAAAGTCAACTCAAATCGAGCGACTCATCAGCTATCTCGAACAGGAAGGCCATGAAACTCTCCTGGTTCGTGATCCTGGCACGACAGAAATAGGCGCGAGGCTGCGACAGATTCTACTGGAGAGCGATCTGGAACTTCACCAACGGACCGAAGCGATGTTGTTCATGACCAGTCGCTGTGAAATGGTGGAAACGATGATTCGACCGGCAATCTCAGAGGGCAAGACGGTCGTTTCCGACCGGTTTCTGCTGGCCAACGTGGTTTACCAAAGCGTAGGAGACAAAATTTCGCCTGACGTGCTCTGGCAAATGGGTCGTCTCGCCAATGGTGGCCTGACGCCCGATTTGACAATCCTGCTCGACATGCCCGCCCAACGCTCAATGGAACGAATCGGAAAAGAAACCGACCGCATGGAAAGTCGGGGGGTCGACTACATGGAGGCGGTGCGTCAGGGTTTCCTGCAGGAACTAACCCATAGCAGCGAAGCGACTGCCATGATTGACGCTGACCAGTCACCAGAAGACGTCAGTCGCGAAATGCTGGCGATTGTTGCCGAGGTTCTGTCCAAACGCTAACCACAAAGCAACTCATGGACATGACGCTTGTGACCAGCTAACTCAGGATTTCCTGAACAATTTTCCCCTCAACGTCGGTCAAACGGAACTGGCGCCCTTGGTATCTAAATGTCAATCTCTCGTGATTGATACCCATCAAATGCAGCAAAGTGGCATTGAAGTCGTGGACATGCACTGGGTTCTCAGCAATGGCATAGCCCAGGTCATCGGTTTCGCCGAAGCTCATTCCGCCTTTGGTGCCACCGCCCGCTACCCACACCGTAAAAGCATCTTTGTGATGATCTCGGCCCGCCTTATCTGCTTTTTTGGTTCCCTGTGCAAAAGGCGTCCTGCCGAACTCGGACGACCACACCACCAACGTGGAGTCCAATAAACCTCTTTGCCGCAAGTCACGAATCAACGCCGCAACCGGTTGGTCAACCTGCTTGGCTTTATTGGCAACGCTTGAAAAAACCGAGTTGTGAGAGTCCCACCCCTGATCAAACAGTTGCACGAATCGCACACCACGTTCGACCAATCGTCGCGCCAGCAGGCAATTGTTGGCAAAGCTGTTTTTACCTGGCTGTGTTCCGTACGCCTCATGGACCGCCTTGGACTCGGCAGAGATGTCCATGAGCTCTGGAACTGATGTTTGCATTCGGTATGCCAGTTCATACTGACTGATCCGAGTTGCGATCTCAGGGTCTCCCACATCTGCCAACTGGGCCTGATTCATCGCATTGACCGTGTCGATGATTCGTTTGCGTGAGCTCGGCTCAACACCTTTGGGATTTGACAGGAACAGCACAGGATCGCCTTGAGAGCGAAACTCGACACCCTGATAGACGCTCGGCAGAAATCCGCTTCCCCAGGCCGGACTTCCGGCTCCCAGAACGTTTCCCGTGATCAGAACAACAAACCCAGGTAAATTCTCGTTCTCCGATCCAAGACCATAATTCACCCACGAGCCGACACTGGGTCGCCCAAACTGTCCAAAACCGCTGAGCATGAACATCTGGGCGGGTCCATGATTGAACTCATTGGTATGAAGCGATTTGATGAGCGTCAATTCATCCGCAACTCCCTGCAGGTTCGGCAACAAGTTTGAGATGGGCAGGCCTGACTCACCCGAGCGTGTGAATCTGTGCTTGGGGTTGTCAGGCGTTCCCAAAAGCGTTGGGAGATCCCGCACGAAAGCAAATTTCCCTGACTCAAACAATTCTTTGGGGAAATCTTCACCACTTCTTTTTTGCAATTCCGGCTTCAGATCGAAGAGATCGAGGTGACTGGGTGCCCCGACCATGTGCAGATAGATGACATTCTTGACTTTGGCGGGAAAATGCGGCTGTTGTGTAAGCGGGCGTTGCCCTTGAATTCCCGGCTGCTCACTGTGATTGTCGTCATTCGGGGCTGCACCAGCCCGACGTAACAGTTGCGTCAGCGCAACTCCCCCCAATCCAAAACCGGCTCGCTGAAACAGCGTCCGTCTTCCCAGTGAAGTTGGCAGTACATTCATGAGTCATTGAGCTCACTGATTCATGGTTTCATCGAGATTCAAAATCGCATTGGCAACAGCAAACCAGGCCGCCAACTCCTGCCTGTCAGTCGATCGCAACTGGAACGCGGGCACAGCGGTGGCGGTCCTTGCCTTGACGAGCTGTTCCTGATCCTTCAAGACGTGGCGTTCGCTCCTCAGCAGATCCAGAAGAATTTGCAATTCGTGATCGCTTGCTTCCCGGGACACCGCCAATTTCATTGCATATCGAGCTCGCTCTCGATCATCGGTGGATGGCGATTCGCTAAGAATTCTATCGGCCAAAGCCAGCCCCATCTCCACGAAGGCTGGATCGTTCAGAAGTGTGAGCGCTTGCAACGGAGTATTGCTTCGGCCTCGACTGACTGTACATGTACCACGATCCGGCGCATCAAAATTGACAAAACTTGGATAAGGTGCTGCACGCTTCCAGACAACATAAGCCCCACGCCGAAAACGGTTTTCGTCTTCAGCAGCGACCCATTTTGGTTGATTCCGCCCCACGCTCCGCCAAATCCTATCGGGCTGGTAAGGCATGATCGGTGGCCCATACATTTTTTCTGACAGCAAACCGCTGATCGCCAAAGCATTGTCGCGAATCATCTCGGCGGGAAGCCGAAATCGCGGACCACGCGACAGGTATCGATTGACCGGATCCCCGGCGACTGTTGCCGTGGTCAATTCCGCCGATCGCTGGAACGCGTCCGACATCACCATCAATTTATGCAGATGTTTCATCGACCACGACGATTCAATCAGCTCACTCGCCAGCCAGTCCAGCAACTCGGGGTGACTGGGCAATTCAGATTGGGTGCCAAAATCCTCCAATGTGGGAACGAGCCCTGTTCCAAACAGTTGCGCCCACCATCGATTCACTGTTACACGGGCCAGCAATGGATTCTGTGCCGATGTCAGCCATCTGGCCAACTCCATGCGATCACCCGTTGGTTCGATCGTACCATCACGAGGTAAAGCCGCAGGAGTCGCTGCCTGTACTTTGGCCCCACGAGCTTCGTAGTCACCACGCAACATGACAAATGTCCCGCGGCGGCTGTTCATTTCTTCCATCACCAACGTCGTCTCAGGCGCCAATTCCGAGATTTCTTTCTCAACCTTGGCGATGGACTGATCCAACTCTGCTAAGCTGTCATCCACCTTGTCGAATTCAGCTCTGAGTTTTTTCCGTTGCTGCTTGGACAGCTTCTTGCCGTTGAACATTTCGCGCAACACCTCTGGCAGCAGCAAAAGGTCCGCTGCTTGAGTACTAATCGAAACTCTTGGCTTGCCAGCGACACGTCCGGAACCGAAATACTGCCCGAGACGTACTTTCAAGTTTTGGGTTTCCGGGTCAAGCAGCACGGGTTCGGCAAGCAGAAATGTCGCCCAATGTGGTTTTCCAAACTGTCCGCCGATTGCCCATCCGGTTTTTCGATCACCATCGATGGCTCTGGCAACATCCCATCGGGGCTGTGAATAATCTGCCGAGGCCGCAGAGAATGTCACCGTTTTCTTCTCTCTCACGCCGATGATTTCACACGTCACTTCGCTGAGGATCACATTGGGCCGTGCTGGATCACCACGCCCTGGTCCGGAACCTGGAATCGACTCGTCAGTCAACAACTCGACCCGAATCGCCGTGATTGGTTTCATGGGTGGCTGCAAAACGAAGTCGTGGTCCACAGTGGCAGGAACATCACCCGTCAAAAGGACCGACCCATCCGGCAACAGGCTGACGTCCTCATTTCCAGAAGTCTTAAAATCCACCAAAGTCACCGACTGCCAAAGCGGCTGTTGCTGATTTTCCAAACGCTGCAACCAATCTTCAAATTTTGGATCCGCTTCTGCAACGAATTGCTCACGCTTCTGCTGCAATTCCTTCAGCATTGCATTCAAAGCAACAACTTTGCTTTCTTGTTCCTGTTCGAGTGGCAAATCCATCTTGGGACCGTAGAAATCCCAAGTCACACCGGACGTCTGCTTCACCTCCAGAGGAGTGTTATTGAAGTACGCAAACAACCGATAGTAGTCCTTCTGAGAGAAAGGATCGTACTTGTGATCATGGCATTGAGCACACTCAAGTGTTGTGCCAAGGAACACAGTGGCTGTTGTATTGACCCGGTCTACAACCTGATTGACTCGATTTGCCTCCGGGTGCACACCAGCTTCAACGTTGCACGTTGTCATCCGATGAAATCCTGTGGCAATCCTTTGATCAGGCGTCGCGTCAGGACGCAAATCACCAGCCAATTGATCCATCACAAATTCATCGAATGGCATGTCCTGATTGAATGCCCGTATGACCCAATCACGGTATGCCCAGTTATCACGAATCTGATCTGCCTGAAAACCATTGCTGTCGGCATACCGTGCAAGATCCAACCAGGGCACAGCCCAACGCTCACCATACCGTGGACTCGCCAACAAACGGTCAAGCAATTCTGAATAGGCTTCCCGAGGCGAAACATGACTTCTTTCAACAAACCGCCTGATCTCATCAGGTGTCGGGGGCAAGCCAATCAATCCCAGCGAAGCACGGCGAGCGACGGACGCAGGCTGCATTCTCCCATTTGCAACTAACCCGCGTGCCGCAAGTTTCTGATCCAGAAAATGATCAATGACTTGATCAGTCGCAAGATGCGCCGGAACATCCGGACGCTTGATCGGCTGATACGCCCAGTGTTTCCTATCGGAACTGGATGCTGGCCAATCTGCCCCCTGGTTAATCCATCGTCGCAGCAGATCAACCTCCTGCTGCGTCAGTGGTTCGCCATCAAGTGGCATCAAGTCGCCGGCACTCTCATCCATGATCCTGCTGATCAGCAAACTCTTGGCTGCATGACCCGGAACGATGACAGGAATCCCTGAATCAGCTTCACCGAGAGCATCATCCCGATTGCTTAGTCGCAAATCACCTTCCTGATTTTTTTCGCCGTGACAGCGTTCGCAATGTCTCCGCAACAAGGGTCGAACCTGCTCAGAAAAATCGACAATGCCGTCCGCCTCACCCGCTGCCCCCTGAGCCGACACACGACTCAACCACAGACACTCGCAGCAGAAAAACCACAAAACGGCCAGACACATGCGGGAGAACAGAAAGGACTTTCCGAAACAATACATCAGATGCATCAACTGAAAAACGAAAAAATACCGGGCGATTGAATGAGCGTATCAGAGCCTACCCTCAAATTCAGCTGCCGCCCAACGGGGTGTTTAACGCCGGCAATCTGAAAACCCTTAACTTATCAAAGTCGTGGACGAATGATTGCAGCAAAGCGTTGGCCCCTCATAACTCAGGCCCCACCGGGAAAACCACATATTACCCGCCTTTTTTGTGAGGGCGTACGACAATTCTTGAGAATTGCCATCTGATGTACCCCAGATCACAAAAACCGGTTACCGCGGCAGGCGCAGACATTACGTGAATAATGGCAACGAACAAAGGGCCAACGGTATCGTTGTTTCAGATTTTCAAATGCACGCTTTGATACGCTCACGCCTCGTGAATCAGTGAATCAAGAACTTGGACACTGGCCCAACCGTCTTTATTCTCTTCAATGAACTGCAGGTGACGCTCAGCAGTCTGGTATCGATCATGGGCTGCGCGATCAGCGAAAATGCAGTGCAGTGAAACATCAAAATCCTGATTGACTTCCCGGTCAAGCTCGCGATCTCTGGTACCGACTGAAAAACCGACGAGACCCTCGTGGTTGTCCAGATACTTGTGACACGCATTCAGCAATGTAAGAGCAGCCTCATCGCTTCGGTCTTTGAGCGTGAAGTAGACGTGATGAGCAAGTTGCGGCATTCGACTCAGTCCTTTTTCTTGGGGGGAAACCAGTCACAGTAAAAACTCCGCATAGCTTCCACGAAGCTAACTGATGTGACAACATCCCCTATTTCAATATTACAGGCGGAATCATGAGCGTACTACAACCAGATAACTTCGAAACTGGCCAGCCTCCAGCGGCTACACATCTCGATTTTCTCAAAAGACCGAGGCAGACCGCCACCTTAACTCGGCGCCGTGCAGCAGTGTACACGGATGCAGGCGGCAGGACTAACTCAAACAGTTTCTCGACTCACAACAGCCCGCCAAAGTCCCCAGGAAAATCGCTTGCCGCTCAGTCAAACTGTAAATTCCATGTGAAACTAGCCGGTGTTACCGGAAGCAACACAGTCTGATGATGAAGATTTCAAAAATAACCGTTTGCCGAGCAAATCGGCCATCGACAGGAAAAGAAACATTCAGTTTCTCTATTGGAAAATCATCAACAAATATCATCCCCCTGGAAACTGAGAAAAGAAAATGGATTTGCAACTCTTGTTTGATTTAGCGGGCTCAGCGACCCTCGCGATGATCTTAGTCACGGGTGTGCTGGCTACAGGAGGCACATGCTACTTGGCCTTTC
>JAPOKD010000322.1 GCA_029977825.1 Planctomycetota bacterium
CTGACCCGCTGTGCAGAAAGCCCAACCATCTTCCGCCGATGGCTGTGACGCTCGCAGCATATCAATGTACTTCGACTTCGTCTTCGCCGCAGTCTCTGGTTTTTCGCGAGGGTTAATACTTACCGTGAGAATCTGGAAGTCTTCCCCAATTTTGAGGTCGAGTTCGGCGAGTGACTTCGTGAGTTGGTCCAACTGCACACTGCACAGCATGGGACAGTCGCTGTAATTCAGGGTGATGATGGTTGGCTTGTTACCGTCAATGAAGTAACCGGTTTCGACACGCTCTCCGTGAGAGTCAGTCATTGGCAGATTGAGCTGAATACTCCCTCCAAGCTTCTGCTCGATCGTGACTTCCCGTACTTCCCGAGGGATCCCGTTATTCAAGACAACATCCGAACCAGAGCGGACATCGGCCTGCGCAAATGCGCAATTGCTCACTGTCCCCATCATCGACAGGACAACGGCGAGGAAACTGGCAACCAGCAGCAGGTTTGCTCGTACGCTCATGGACTCAGGTTTCGTCACTATCACTCTTTTCGCGTGCTTCGGACTCGGAAATGATGATACTCATCGCGTTTTCAATCGGAATCGTGAGATTTCCAGTCTCCGCATTCACCCCCTGCGGCTCGGTGATCTCAGCAATCTGTGAATTCAACGCGTTGTTTTGCCGTGTGTAGCTACTGTTTTCCGACGTGCGAGCTTTTTGCATGTCGTCCAAGTAGTAGTACAGTACTTGAACCGCTAAAGCTGTCACCGCCGTCACCACTACTGATGCAATTCCGACAATGAAAATTCGTTTGACATTGAGATCGTCGTAGGCAGCCATGGCGAACCATCAAATTCCGAGGTGTCTATTTTCTTAATGAACTAATACTTCTGGCCGCTCGACTTCCGCCTGAGGCCGTTTTTTCTAAAAATTCTCAAAAGCGATGGACTCACGCAGTCTCGGGTCATGGACCGCGACAACCTTGTTCTGCTGAGCGAGAATCAAGCACAGGCCCGAGAGCAGTGCCGCCATCCCTACAACACACATGATGCTCGCAACCACACCCATGACGCCACCAGGAGATTCTCCTTCCACCGATGGCATGATCATGAAGTAGACGTCCACATAGTGCATGACCAGCAAATAAGCGCCCCAAGCACAGACGAGGCCCGGCTTGCGGCGTACGTGCCGGCTCATCGTTCCGGCAAAGGGCAACATCCAATGAAAGAAAATCAGCACAAGAGCCACAGTGCCCCAACTGCCAATCTGCCTGACGTAAAACCACTCTGTTTCCTCAGGGATGTTTCCGTACCAGATCAGCAAGTATTGACTGAAGGAAATGTAGGTCCAGAAGAAAACAAATCCGAAGATCAACTTTCCAAGGTCATGGTAATGTTCAACAGTAACCTCATCTCTCATCGCGCCTTTCTTTTGCAACACGTAACTGGAAACCGCGAGCAGACAGTGTGCCCCGAGTATGCTTCCTGCGAACAGGTAAACGCCAAACATGGTAGAGAACCACATCGGAGCGAGACTCATTACCCAGTCAAAAGCTGCAAAGGTAGTTGTCAACGAGAACAGCATTACAGCAGGACCGCTCCAGTACTGCATTTTGTCGGTAATCGCTTTATCGCCGGTTTTGTCCTGAAGCACACTGTTCTTGAAAAAGAACAGTGCCAGACCAATCCAAACAGCGAAGTAGCCAACCGTCCGCACAGTGAACCACTCTTGATTCAACCAACGGAGCTTTTCCGACCAAACCTCTTTGGGCAGGCCGTGTTCGACACCGTACTCCAAGCCTCTGTCCCAGCGGTAAAGCGTTCCCTCGCCAGACCAAAGTGAAGCAATGACAGGAACGAAAAGAATCGCCATCGGAATGATCATCACCATTACCAACTCGGCAATTCGCCGAACGACGATACTCCAACCTGCCCGCACAAGATGCTGAATCAAAACAAAGAAGAGGCATCCCAAAACAATCGTGATGCAGTAAACGGCGGCAGTCAGGTACACGGCCATGCCGAAATTGTCACCGAATTCTCCAATTTTGCTTGCCACCAACCAGCCGGCCAACATGAGGATGAAACCAACTACACAGAGCGGCAACCGCAATGCGGCCAGCGAAGCGGGTAGCACGAACGCGGGGTCATCAGCAGATTTTGGTGCAGGTGCGTTATGTTCGGACATCTGAGTCGTATCGTATTTGGTCGATTGGTTAATGATTGAATCTAGTTTCGTCCACATCCATCATTCAAGTAGAAGCCTTCGCCGCTTCGGCATCAGCCTTCTCCTTGGCTGCCTTTGCCTCTGCATCGGCCTTTTCTTTCAATGCTTTCTTGGTGTCAGCCTGCTCTTTGAGAACTTTTGCTCGCTCAGACTCATCAATGTCTTTGAACTGTTCAATCGAAGCATTCTGACTCAGCTGAAGCGCCCTCACGTAGGCAACAATTGCCCAACGATCTCGAGTCTTGATCTGACCAGAGTAACCGGGCATTTTTCTAATCCCGTTACTGATGGTGCTGAACAATTTCCCATCGGGGTACTTGTCGGCGTACAGTGTTTCCTGATGCAGCGAAGACGGCTGGATCCAGTCAGGTGAAATAATTTTTTGGGCACGCACGTTGACCAGTCCATTCCCAGATCCGTTCATGCCGTGACAGACTGAGCAGTAGATCCCGAAGTTCCTGCGTCCATCCGCGAGCACTTTTTCGTTCAACACAAGAGGATTCGAATCGAGCCATGGAGTCGTGTCCATCACACTGGGTTTTTCCTCCGCCACTGCTGGCTGCGATGCTCCTCCGTCGGTATCGGTGGATTCAGACCCGGTCGTTTCAGAAGTGTCATCACCGGCGGCCGCAGCAGCACTCTCTGGCTCACTGCCTTGAGTCTTTTGATCTGCGTCCCCCTGACCTGATGCGTCCCCCTGCCCTGCGTCCTCGGCAACATCGGCCTTGGCGTCCTCTGCAGAATCAGTCTCGCCCTGGAAGTATGGATTGAAGCGGCGAACGAGTCGCTCTGCTCTCGGACGATCAATTGCCGTAAGCGCCTCCATGTTAATACCAGTCATGTAATTCAGGTCGGCCTGTTCTTCACCTCTGGCAACGGTTCCCGGTACATCAGGACGCATGGCACGACCATCACGGAACAGCGTGGAGTACTGCTGGGCGTCTTTCGCGGGAGAAAAGTCCATGTCATAGAACACATGGAACCTTGGCTGACTGCTGTTACTGACCCGCATCTTCAAGACAATCAGCAGCGGTATGACGGACAAACCTACCACCAATCCCCACATCATGAAGAACGGTTTTGGCACTTTGTCCGATGAATCATCATCGACCACGGTTTGCACGTAATCTGTTTCAGTATCGCCAAGAAGTTTCTCAACCCCACCCTGGTCGAACTGATCATCCTTGGAGTCGACATACAGGAAGAAACGGTCATCCGTCACTCGATCAAACCGTGGATCGGTGAAAACGGGATTACTGAACTTGGGCAACCCATTCAAGGCCCACATCCCAAAGAAAGCTCCAAAGGACGCGAACAGCACAGTCAGTTCAAAGGCGACCGGCATGAACGCTGGCAGCGACAGAAACGGCTTGCCAGAGATGATATACGGATAATCAATCGTGTTCATCCATATCTGCATCACCAACGCGGTTGCAGTACCCGTCAGTCCAGCACCAAGCACGATCCATGGCAGGACCGTGGGTTTGATCCCCAAGGCCTTATCAATCCCATGAACAGGGAACGGTGTGAATGCATCGGTTTTCACATACCCTGCATCGCGGACCCGCCGACATGCACTAAGAAGCGTATCAACCGAGGTGTACTCGGCGACGACTCCGTGAACTTTCTTTTCGTTATTCTCTGACATCAATTCACAGTTGTAAAAAGCCTGACTTCCGTCAGTAGTTTCCTGATCCGAGCGAACTCGAAACAACTCTTTCTTCTGTACCCGTATCTAGTGATCACCATCGTTTGCAACGTGGTACTGCTTCGCCAAGGTCGACTTTGTCTCCGCCATGTTGATGACGGGCATCAGACGGCAGAACAAGAGGAACAGAGTGAAGAACAGACCGAACGAACCAATCAACATCGACCAATCAACCCAAGTGGGCGAGAAGTACGCCCATGCACTCGGCAGATAATCTCTCGACAAACTCGTTACCACGATCACGAAGCGCTCGAACCACATGCCGATATTCACAAAGATGCAAACAGCAACAATCATCCAAGGCGTGGTTCGCAGTTTCTTGAACCAGAACAATTGGGGACTGATCACATTGCAGGTGACCATGGTCCAGTAAGCCCACCAGTAAGGGCCAAAGGCGCGGTTGGTGAAAGCAAACTTTTCTTCCTGAACTTGACCATACCAAGCGATGAAGAACTCCGTTCCGTAGGCCAAACCGACGATCGAACCGGTAGCAAGAATGATCTTGCACATGTTATCCAGATGCCGAATCGTAATCAGATTTTCCAGCCCAAGCATTTTCCGAGCCGGAATCATCAACGTCAGCACCATGGCAAAACCGCTGAAGATCGCTCCCGCCACGAAATAGGGTGGGAAGATCGTCGTATGCCACCCGGGAACCTGCGAGACCGCGAAGTCAAATGAAACGATGGTGTGCACTGACAGAACCAAAGGTGCGGCAAATGCAGCCAACAATGCATACGCTTTCTCATAACGCATCCAGTGACGTGACGAGCCCGACCATCCAAGCGACAGCAAACCATAAGCCATGCGACGCCATTTGTTCACCGACCGATCGCGAAAGGTTGCAAGATCGGGAACCATCCCCATGTACCAGAACAGTAGCGAAACGGTGCCGTAAGTGCTGACCGCGAATACGTCCCAAAGCAGCGGACTGCGAAACTGCGGCCACATCCACAGGTTCAAGCTCGGATAGGGTGCCAACCAGAAAGCCAACCACGCCCGGCCCACATGAATCCCCGGAAAAGTCCCGGCACAAACCACAGCAAAGATCGTCATCGCTTCGGCAGCACGATTGATACTCGTACGCCACTCCTGCCTGAACAGAAACAGAATCGCACTGATCAGCGTTCCAGCATGACCGATACCGACCCAGAAAACAAAGTTGACGATCGGCCAACCCCAGAATACCGGCGAGCGGTTACCCCAGACGCCTACACCCGTGTAAATCAGGTAAAGGATGCAAATCCCCAACCACTGCAAAAGCGCGAAGGAGATCAGAAAACCGATCACCCAGCTTGTACTTGGCTTGCGCTCTGCTACCTGGCACACCGCCTCGGTGATGTCATGGTAGGTCGTATCACCAAGCACCAAAGGTGCTCGTTCGCCGGGTTGCTCGACCGAGTTATCCAGTCCGTTTGGAATGGCAAGTGACATGAACTTTTTACTTCGTAGTTGACAAAAACATTCTGAATCAATCGCGTGAGGACCACGTGGTCCTCACGAACTCTCTTACGCACTTCTACTCTTTTACGGCAGCATCGTGCTCGTCCGCACCATGCTCTTCACGATGCTCTTCAGCATGATGATCATCATGAGCGTGGTCGTCGTGACCATGAGCGTCGTGACTTTCGCCATGACTGCCATCATGATCGCCATGTCCATGGCTGTGAGGCTGCTCCATGTTGTTCAATTCATCGAGCTGCCTCGCCGTCATGAGACGTTTATGCGGGTTTGTAACCCTTGCAAGGTACTGGGTCCGTGTCTTCAGGTTTAACTGCCCCAACATGCCGTAACTTCGGTCATCAACATGCTTTTGGGAAACCACCGACGCCGGATCCGAGACATCACCAAACTCGATCGCACGCGTGGGGCAAGCTGACTGGCAGGCAGTGACAACATCACCATCTGCAACATCCCGCCCTTCTTTAATCGCATTAATCTTTGCCCCCTCAACCCGCTGAATGCAGTAGGTGCACTTCTCCATCACACCACGCCCGCGGACAGTCACCTCAGGGTTCATAACCAAAGCCTGCAGCTTGCGATTAGCTGACTCGATATTACTGGGGTAGGCGTCGATCCCGTATCCGGTACCAATATCTTCGTTGTAATTGAAGTAATTGAAACGCCTCACCTTGAATGGGCAGTTGTTAGCACAATAGCGGGTGCCGATACATCGGTTGTAGGCCATCGCATTGATACCCTCCTCCGTATGCACCGTAGCTGCTACTGGACAAACCTGTTCACAGGGAGCCGTTTCGCAGTGCATGCAAGCAACTGGCTCCTGAACAATATCTGCATTTGTTTCATCGCCCTGGAAGTACCGGTCAACACGCAACCAGTGCATCTCACGACTGTTCATCACCTGCTCACGCCCAACAATTGGAACGTTGTTCTCACTTTGGCAAGCAACAACACAAGCACTGCAGCCGATGCACTTCCCAAGATCCACCGACATACCCCACTGGGGAACAGTGACTCCGTTTTTCTTATCTTCTTCCTGCAACTGCGTCAGTGGTTCAACCCAAGGCGAACCGTTACCGTCCGGACCGACGGACGGGACATGCGGCCCCTGCACTTCAGCGAATTTGGAAACTTTCTGATAGAGCTGAACCGTCCCTTCCCGCACCAGGGAA
>JAPOKD010000137.1 GCA_029977825.1 Planctomycetota bacterium
AGTCTCCGACGAGAGCCTGCAGCGTGGCTGTGCGATTGGGGAATCCATTATCCAAACACGACGTCTGGTCAATGAGCCACCGGCGGTCGTGTTCCCCGAAAGTTTCGCAGAAAAAGCCACGTCGCTTTTTGCGGGGACTTCTGTCAGCGTCGAAGTCTGGGATGAGCAACGGTTGATTGCCGAAGGCTGCAGGGCCATTCTCGCGGTGGGAGCCGGGTCGTCCAAATCACCCAGACTTGTGATTCTGCGGTACAACGGGGGCGGCTCGGAGAAACCACTGGCGCTGGTGGGAAAAGGGGTCACCTTTGACAGTGGCGGGCTATCGCTCAAGCCCAGTGCCGGAATGCTCGACATGAAGTGTGATATGGCTGGTGCAGCCACTGTGGTCGGCGTTATGCATGGAATTGCCAAGCTGGGTCTGAAACGTAACGTCCTCGGATTTTGTGGACTTGCAGAAAATATGGTCAGTGGCGACAGCTACAAGTTGGGCGATGTCATTGAAACCCGCAGTGGCAAGACGATTGAGATTCACAACACGGATGCTGAGGGGCGTGTCGTGCTTGCAGATACGCTTGATGTCGCAATCCAACATGAACCCCGAGCGATGGTTGACCTGGCCACATTGACTGGTGCGTGCATGGTGGCTTTGGGTACGGATATTGCAGGTTTGATGTCAAACGATCAAGCAGTTTGTGACGAAGTTCAAGCCGCTGCTGGAACTGAGGGAGAACATGTCTGGCAATTGCCAATGTTTGATTTATTTGATGAAAAAGTAAAAAGTAAAGTTGCCGATATCAAGAATGTTGGTGAAGGTCGCTGGGGTGGCGCAATCACAGCCGCCAAGTTTCTTGAAAACTTTGTGGGGGATGTACCTTGGGTTCACATCGATATCGCCGGTCCAGCATTTGCTGATGCGGCCAAACCATCAAGGGACGCTGGCGCTACTGGCGTGATGGTTCGAAGTTTGATTCGTTGGATTGAAAACAGCGAAATCTAAATGGCTGCCAACGTTGGAGAACAGAGCATTGGTTGGTAGCAACGGAACCGCTTTACTTTGTCCCTGGCCAGAATTTTTTCCATTTGCTTTCACCCGCCTTCACTGTTCGTTCGCCATCTGCCCCGCTCTGCTGGTTTGCTCCCTCCAGCTTTGCGGCCAACTCGCGAATGGCGTGAGTGATACCTGCTCGCGGTGCTTGGACGATGAGCGGCACACCATTGTTGCGGACTTCGACCATGGTGCGGTAGTCGTTTGGAAGCAATGCGAATACTTCTCGCCCCAAGGTCTCCTTGGCTTTCTTCAAGCTGATCTGGCCGGAATCCAGACCCGCCCGATTCACAACGATCTCGACCTTGTCCTTCAGGTCATCCATTTCCTCGAAGCTCATCATCAGACGGACAACGTTGCGCAAGCAGGGCAGGTCCAACTGTGTTACCAGTACTACCTTTGATGCACCCTCAATTGCCGCCATGTCAATTCGACTGTACGTTTTGGACAGATCGATAATCAGATGCGTGAAGGATGCTTTTAGCAGCCCGATAACTTTGCGTATGTTGTCCGAAGTTATCGCATTGGTATCATGCAGTTCCACCGGCCTGGGCAGCAGATAAAGACCACTGCTGTGTTTGGTAAGTGACCGCTTCAGCAATTGGATATCGAGACGGGACACATTCTGAACAACATCAGCAAGGGTATAGTCTGGGATGGAATCCAGAAAGACATCGGCGTCACCGAGTGCCAGATCAAGATCCAGCAATGCAACACTGTTCATTGTGTTTTCAGCAAGCACACAACCGAGATTGACTGCCGTACTTGTAGTTCCTACGCCCCCTGTTGCACCAGCAATGGCGATGACTTCACTGCTTCGTGCACCGCCTTCTGTTCCACCAAATTTCTGGTGACTCACTCGCTGCAGTGCCCCGGATAACTCCTCATCTGACACTGGAAGCGTCAGGAATTCTCTCGCGCCAGCACGAATCGTTTTAAGAATCAGATGGCCGTCCGTATCACGGCTCGCAGCAAGGATGGCGGTTTCCGGTATTTCGGCTGTCAATCTCTCGATCAGTTCAATGGCTTGATCGGGGTTGCTGTCGAGCGCTACAACGCCGACATCCGGATTCGTCTGTTCCAGCACATCTGGAAAGAATTCGTATCGTGAACAATCTGCCTCCAGCCACACCGTATCCAATCCCAAAAGCATTGCTTTCAGGGATTCACGTGTGGCGTCGTTTGGATCGACCAGAGCGATTCTTAGTACGTTACTCATGAATTTGCTTGCTCATTGTATGTCTGACGACTTGCAGAGTGAGCGATTGTAAATATCATTCCTGTCTTGTCCCCATCACTTTACCGGTGGTGCCGTGATGGAGACTCCATCGCCTACAATGACTGGTGCCTCACCGGGGACGATTGCCCCCGGCGGAATGGCTTCCTCGAGTCTGAACTGCCCCGGCATGACTTCTGGCATCACGTTGTAACCATCATTTCCGACGTTGCAGTTGTCGTTACCCAATAGATTTGGCACTTCGATATGACCGCGAAGATACAAATCCGAATCACTGGGTGACATTGAATTCAGCCCGGGTCCGCCGCGAGGAACCTGGTGTGGATCGAGTGCTTCGACTAATTCAGGTGTGACCGTGATGAGCAGTTCGATATCGTTTCTGGCTTCACTGACACGTCGAAAAGCTGCCCCAATGTACGGTAGTTCGCCAAAGAATGGTGTGGATCGGGAAACCGCCTCTGTGCGGCTTTGCAGCAGACCAGCAATCGCGAATGTTTGTCCTGCCTGCAATTCGACAGCGGTCTCAACGTAGCGCGAACTGAAAGCAGGCACATCGATCCCTTCCGAGCTGATTGAACGCGATGGGTCAGGTTCAGTGACCTCGGGACGCACTTCCAGGCGGATTCTGCCCGGTCCGACAACAAAGGGAAGAAAATCAACAGCAGTACCAAATTCCTCGTAGTTCACCGTTACCGAGTTGTTGGTGGGAACAATGTAGGGAACACGTCCGCCCACATTGAACCTCGCCGGGCGACCATGAGTTGCTACGACTGTCGGCTCAGCAAGAAACTTGATCAGGTCCTGCTTGCGCAAGGCAGTGATCAGCGCCTGGAAATCACCGGCATTGGCAAAAAGCTTATTGGTCGCTCCCAGGCCTGCCCCGGCAGTGGGGATCGCGGCTGTCCCACTGGCAGCTGCGTTGATCAAACCACCTGGTGCGGAATAAAAGAAGGAACCCGTGGAAACGCTGCCCCAGTCGATACCAAGATCTCGCAGTTTCGTGCGTGACACCTCCATGATCTTCGTGTGCAGCAGAACGGTCTGGACCCCGACAACACGAATATTATTGACCACCGTCGTGTAGAACTGCTCAGTAATTGCAACTGCCCGGTCGACATCATCCACGCTCGTTACTGTGCCAGAAATGATCGCACTATCCTCAATCGGAATCACCTTGAGCGTCGCCAAGGGAAGTTGGCTTTCCAGAATTCCTTCGACCTGCCTCGCGTCGGCCATCACAATGACATCGACCGTGTAAAGCCGATCATTCGTATCCCAAAGATTCAACTGGGTAGTACCAGGTGTTTTCGCAAAGATCTGAATTTGATTTTGTGAGACGGGAGTCGCCCCGACGACCAATTCATTGTAAACCTGAAACTTGGGTATCCGCTCTTCAAGTGTCAGAATGCGGCTGCTTTTCACAATCATCTCAACCCGCTCAGAGGGTTGGGAAATATTGTGGGAAACAGCAGACCCTGTCGATGCCAGAACACCCGGAGCAGTCTGGGCGTAAGTCGGCTGAAGGCAGGCGACGGAGATCGTCGTGGCAATCAATACTGCGGCCAATAGCCGTGCCATCAATCGGTTCGTTTCCATCGCTGGGTCATCCTTGCTGGACCAAATTCGAATCCATTCGAATTCTGTTCCATCAGGTGAGGAAGTCCTCACCGCAGCAGGAACAGAGGTCAGTGCGTGTAACGGTAGTAAATGTAAGTTTGTTAACAGGATCAGGCATCAACTGATGCGCTGACCCGAATGGTCGTTGTGAGGTAAATCCCCGGGACCGTTTTGGTCGTCTCAATTCTAATCGTTCGAAGGCGGCTGAAAGAACGGGCTGTTTTCGCCATTCAGTCTCTGGTAATCATCATCTTGTTGGACTTGCACAGGAAGTGTTCCGGACATCGGTTTTTGAGGTTCCGTATCATTGGTACCAACTTCCCCAATCAGTACGGGTAACTTGCCTGCAACGATCCAGTATTCAAGCATCCGTCCTTCGACGAGCTTGAACATTGTGAAGCCTTCAGCTTTTTCCTCAGCGACGACTGGCTCAGTAACAACCTCTGTTTTCAAAGCTGCTTTAGCCGCTTCCTCTTCCGCAAGTCGCTGCCTCTCTTCTTCCTTTTCCAGCTCTGCCCGATGGGTTTCAATCATCGCAAGAAATTTCGCAGCCGCTTCATTCGAGCCATCGTCAAGTGTGTGGTCCTGGTCGCTCGCCTTGTGCAACTCAATGTCCGCCAGTTGCTTGGCGTAAGACCATGCGTCTTTGTCTTTCTCGGGAATCAGCAGCTGGATGAATCTCGCTGGCTTTCCACGCTCTTCGTCGCTGCGTCGGGAAGTATCGCCGTCGATCGAGAAAACACGGATTCCCATGAATACTGTGTGTGATGCGCTTCGAGGAATGAATTCATCTTTCTCGAAGAAACCTACTACGTCTACTCTGTCACCTGGTTGAAGTGAACTGGAGATGCCTAGCTCGCTGGCGTCCATGTCAACCGCCTTCCAGCCATTAGGCACGCTGGTCCAGTTTTCATCCATCAGCTTGGCGGGCATGATCGGTTCGCCGTTAAACAACTGTTGTTTGGCGTACTTTCCTTCGACTTCTGCCAAGCGATTGCTTGCACCCTCGGGGACCTTGTCCTCCGGCCACTGTTCCAATGCGATTTTCTCAGCTGTGATTTTCTCGCCTACGTCGATCGTTGCTGATGTTACGAAAATCTCGACCATGGTTGTTGTGTTCTGGTTCCCTTGGGCTTTTAACCATTCGCTGGCCAGAACGGCTGCGACGGTACCACAAACGCAAGCAAGGAGCAGATAGATCGATTTATTACGCATGGCACAAAGTCGTTTGAAACGAGTTACCCGTTGGGTTTTGTGGTCAGTCCCAGCGGTGCCGTAGCACGGCAGGGGCGACCGTAAGAGTGTTTTTCGGCGCAAAACATTGGATCGCTGCAACCCGCAGGATCGTTGAGCTATCATCAATACGATCGGCGGGACCAACGCAATCCGTTGGACCCGCCCAATCGTTAGAATTTGACATGGGAATCATCCCACTTGAGCATGCTCAGACGAGCATGCCTGCAATTGCAAAGTAGGCAATGGAACCGATTGCCATTGGGATTCCGTAGGGCAGCAGGTACATGCTGGGTTTTCGTTCCCTCGCGATTTCTGAGAGTTTTTGAGGGCTTCGCACAGTTTTCCACTCGTGCAGAATCTGGTGCCCCATGGCAAGATGCTTCTGCCATTGTCCACTGCGAATGATCATGAACATGGCCATGAATCCCCCCACAATGGCGGTTGCAGCAAAAGCGTACAAGGTCACGGTCATGCCAAGCCAAGCTCCCACACCAGCAAGCAGTTTGACGTCACCGGCACCCATGCCGCCAACATTACGAAGAACCAATAGCAGCATCATTCCGACGAAAGTTCCGAGCAAACTCCATCCCAGACCTGTCATTCCGTCTTGCATGGTCCAATGGAGCCAGCCACAAGCGATGAAGGGGAAAGTGAGCCAGTTAGGTACCTTCAAAATCGCCCCGTCAATAACAGCAGCGACAATGAGAACAACGGTCACGAACCAGACGGTCCAATTCTCAGCAATTCCTTGAAGTAGCGTTTCCATAGTCAATATCCCCGTAGTTTGTTAGCGAGCGGTGGGTGGCGAAGGAGGCGAGGGGTGCCCCATTCCGGTGTACTTATGGTTCGGAGATGGTCAGCGCGGGCCTACAAGCCAACTGAACATTGCGAACAGGAGCGTCACCAAACAACAGGACAGTTGCCAGGCGTAAGCGGCTGCGTCGGCAGGCAGTAGTGGGTAATTCATGGTAGGATCCCGCAGTGGGCAGGAGGTGGTGCGATTCAGATCGGACCGGGGTGAGGCGTCGGGTTGTCAATCCCAACGCAAACATCCCGGCGCCACAGCTCGGTTTCTTGTGCACTGAAACCGAGCCGAGAAGCGACGAGATATTCTAAGTGTGCCGCTGGATGCCAGCGGCAGGTGAATTAGTTTGCGATCGCAGTACCAACTTCTTCGAATTTGGCTTTTGCGTTGGTGCCGATGGCTCCAACAGCGGCCAGACAGACAACTACGATGAGTGCCAACATAACGGCGTACTCAACTGCGGTTGGTCCATCTTCTTCTTTCAGGAAATTTACGATGCTGTCAGCGAAATTCTTCATGTTTCTCTCCTCGCGAGTGAGAAGCATATCGGCGGGGTATGCGACGACGACTTAAAATGGATGACTCAACGTGAGTCACGCTCTTATAAAGGGACAGCCTCGTCTCCGACTTTCGTCTGACACGCCTTGGCATGGGAACGCGGTCATGACCGCGAACGCATGTTCCCTTGGCAACCCGGCGGTCCATCCGACAAATCATGCATTCTTGCACGACGAACTGAATGGATCCGTGGCTTTGCGCCCCGCCTTTACAGACGGTTTGCCCTTGTTCAGGGAGCAAGGCTGACCAAAACGGCTGTTATCGCATTCGTGCGACTCGTTCCGCTCTGGCAGCGAGTCGAACAACGACTCACTCACTTCACTAAAAACGTAAGACAAAATCGAACGCTGTCAAAAAACTCTGGTCAACGAAACCTTGTCGATCAGGATGATGGTCCGAATATACGGATTGTCACCATTAAGCAGCCGTTGACGATGTTTTGACACAACGTTCGCCCCCTCTGCAGGCCGTTCGACACGCATCTTTCCCCGGCACTACCATCTGGATGCAACAGCAGGTCGTTCAGAGATCTGATTCACGAGAGGATCTGAACTCACGAGCGGCTTCCGAAATAGACTCACGCCTGCATGCATTCCGCTCCAGGCACTGAATCTGTTTGGTTTCCGAGCTAGTCCGTCGTGATTCGTGTCGGCTGTTGAAGGTAATGGACCAGATCCCGAATCTCATTGTCCGATAGCATATCCAGGAGTCCGTCTGGCATCGGGGATTTCTCGGTTACTTTCTTACTCAGAATCTTCTTCTTATCGAAACTGATTTTTTCGGTCGCAGTTTGTAGCGAGATTGTTCGATCCGTTTCGTCAGTCACCAGGCCGTTGAAGATGCGATTGTCAGTAGTGAGTAGGATGCTCATGCGATAGTCCTTGGGAACGATCGCACTGGGGTCGATCATGTTACCAAGCAGGTAGTCTATATCGTTGCGATTTGATCCTGTCAGGTCAGGGCCGATCTGTTCACCTTCTCCGAATAAACGATGACAGTTCTGACATAATTTCTTGAATAGTTGGCGCCCGTTTTCGAGCTGGGCCTCTTCTGAAACTGAACGTTGAAGTGATTTTTTTAGTTCGTCGATTTTCCCTTGTATCTCATCCGGGGTGGTTCGAACCTCACCCCATACCCGTCCTGTCAACTGCGAGAGTTCAGGGTCGCCGAAGCTCTTGATCTGCCTCACTTGAAACGCTGACAGGTCATCGGCAGGTATTTTCCCTTGTTCAATCGCCAGAAGCATCGCTCGCGCAAATGACTTTCGAGAGACAAGTATCGACATGACTTGTGGACGGACCGGGCTACGAAAGTTGCGATAACGATCAACCAGACTCTGCCCAATTTCCGGTTCATCAAATTGCGACAACCCACGGGCTGCCAGTAGATTTACATGCTGGTCAGAGAGGAGTTGTTCACAGATTTTCCTTGTTCCTGCTGCATCAACTTGAATCAAGGTCTGTAACGCTGCTGATCGAACTGCAGGTTCCCACTCTGCTTTTCCAAGTGCGATCGTCTTCAGTTCCTCAACTGCCCGCCCATCACCAAACACGACACCCAGTTCACGAATGACTTTGGCATTGGCAAGTGACGGTTTTTTGCTGATACGATCCCAGCTTTCCGGTCGCGGGGCATTGATTCTCCCCTGTAAACCCACGTTGATGCCGCTCAGGACCGTGTTGAGGTAGTCGCCTTTTTGGTTTGCTGCATATGTCAGCAGTCGGTCAAGCGCTTCTGGATGCACGTCAACTTCCTCAGCAAGACAGCGCGAGATGAGCTTCAAAGTCTTGGGGAGTTCACAATTCCTGGCAACCTCGACCAGTTCTGCCGGATTTTGGTTTGCAACCGGGATCAGACCGTACCAAATCATGAGCGGTAAATTATGGTCTGCTCGATCTTCCGCACGACTGACAAGTGTCTTAGCCAGCACAGGACGGAATTCGATCGGTAGTCGCTGTAAGACGGAGGCAAGGCTCAACCGAACGAGGGCTGACGTGTCATGCTTGGCTATTACAAGCAAATGCGGCATCAGTTCTTTGGACTGTTGTCTCACCCGTGTTCGATCGGGCAAAGCGGCGGGCGATTCCCCCATAGCATCATCAAGCGGCCAGTCATCTGTCAGGAGGCGAATGGACCAGCTTCTGAGTGATTCATGACTCGCCTTGGACAGCTTACGTAACAACTTCTGGTCAGCACCACCCAGTACATGCAGCGTCAATAACGCCTGAACTTTTGTTGCCGGTTTGCTTTCTGCTTGTTCAAGCAGAGCTATTAGTTGTGGATAAGCAGAAGTGATATCGCTTGCCATCTGACGTCGTGCCAGTTCCAGCCTCGCTTGACGCGTGTACCAGTCATTTTGGCCGGCGTGGACGTTGACCAACTCGGGGAGAGACCATGTGGTCAGGTCGGTGGGAGTGGTCGTGGCAGGATCCTCGGTGTTACGGACTTTAAATATACGTCCACTCGTCCGGTGCACTCCGGTGTGTTCGTGGCACTCGCCCGCATCACTCCAATCCAACACAAAAACAGCACCATCCGGGCCTGACCCCAATTCCATGCCACGGAACCATGGATCTTTGGCAAGAAGCAGGTCCTGTCCATGCGATGCGATGTACCCTGAGCCGTTGCGACTGAGAATTTCCTGATTCGCTCGTCTGCCATGAAAGTTCAGAGTGAAAAGGCGATTGCGATAAATTTCTGGCCAGTTGTCTGCCTGATAGATCATTGTGCCGGAGTGTGCATGCCCGCCTCCATATGAGTTAGCGGTGCCATTTCGTGATTTGGTCCAGCTTTGCCCAGTGTCAAAGTGCCAGTGATCAGCATGGAAATCGATCAATTCATAAGTGCGGCGGTTTGGATCCAGCACGAATGGTCGTGTGAAATGCGCGCCGGGAATCATGTGCCACAGATGTCCATTCACTGTGTTCACAAAAAATGCTTCACCGAGAGAGTTCCAGTCGTGCCCCCATGGGTTGGTTGTACCCGTTGTGAGCACTTCGACTCGTCTTGTTACTGGATGGTATCGCCATATTCCACCCTCCAAAGCATGCCGCTTGTCATCAGGTGTTCCCGGTATTCCAATTCTTGCCGGGCAGGAGCCACCACATCTGCCATAAAGCCAACCGTCTGGCCCGAATTGCAAACCATTGGCAAAGTTGTGGTAATTCTGTTGTGCAACAGTGAAACCGTCGAGAACGATTTCGCCAGCACTATCAGGCACATCATCATGATTGAGGTCTGGAATGAAAATCAGGTTGGGCGGACACATCAACCAGACTCCATTCAAGCCCACTTCAATGCCTGTCAACATTTGGACATCGTCCGTGAACACAGTGCGTGTTTTGAAGCGATCCCCGTTCGTGTTGTCGAAAATTACAATCCGGTCTCTTAATTCGAGTTGAAAACGCTGCTGACGTTCTGCGTATGTGTAGTTTTCAGCAACCCACAAGCGACCTTTGGCATCCCACGACATAGCGATCGGGTTCTGGACATCGGGCTCAGCTGCAAAGGCCTTTGCGATAAGACCTTTGGGAAGCTCCATGCTCGCTGCAGCGACGTCTGCAGGCATAAGCGTTTCATCTGAAATTGGTTCGGTGTTAAACAATCGTGGGAAGTCAGCTGTGGCACTGTTCACGCACAGCAAGATCAGTATCCAAATAAATGAACGCATTGCCAATTTTCTTCTAAGCAAGTAACGGTTGTACTACGCTGCCATGCACATCTGTGAGTCGGAAATCCCGGCCTTGGAACTTGTGGATCAAACGCTCATGGTCGATTCCCAGTAGGTGCAATACCGTTGCGTGCAGATCATGAACGCTAACGCCGTCTTCTGCCACG
>JAPOKD010000676.1 GCA_029977825.1 Planctomycetota bacterium
ACACAACCTCAAGCAAGTCAATGATGGTGAATATGGAAACGCTCGAAGCTGGATCGTAAAAGAAGCAAAAGGCGGCTGGCTTCAACTGGAATTCACTAAGCCGATGATCATTGACCACATCCGCTGGGGCCGTGACCGCACCGGCAAATTCAAGGATCGACTCCCGGTTGGATACAAGATCGAAGCCGCTACGGAAGCCGGAAAATGGCACTCGTTGGCCTCATCAGAAGATCGCGCGAAAGACAATGCTTCGGGAAATAATGATACCGACCGCTACCAGTTCACTGGCCTGTCCCCCGCCCAGTCGCAACAAGGGCAAGCCTGGCTCAACGAACTAATCAATACCCGGACACGCCTCGAATCGCTGAAGCAAAGCCAACGTGTCTACGCGGGCAACTTTGCACAACCGGGCCCGACCCACCGACTGTACCGCGGAGAACCAGACGCAAAACGCGAACAAGTTCCCCCAGACACGATCACCGCATTCCAAAGTCTGGAACTGGCCCACGACACACCAGAACAGCAACGACGTCTGGCACTTGCAAACTGGATTGCAAGCGACGACAACCCGCTCACTCCACGGGTGATCGCCAACCGCATATGGCAATTCCAGTTTGGCACCGGCATCGTCGATACGCCAAGCGACTTTGGACGCAACGGAACTCCACCCACACACCCGCTGCTGCTCGATTACCTCGCCCAACAACTAGTGGAGAATGATTGGTCCCTCAAACACCTACACCGGTTGATCCTAAATTCCAACACTTGGCAGCAGACTGACGAGCCCAACCCGAAAGCGATTCGAATCGATGCCACATCCAGACTCTTATGGCGATTCCCTCCCCGCAGACTCGAAGCAGAAGCTCTCCGCGACTCGATTCTCGCAGTGACCGGAACTCTTGACCTTGATTCTGCCGGTGGTCCTGGCTTCAGTCCATTTGAGGTCGAGATGGAAAATGTTAGGCATTACCACGAAAAAAAGAAGTACGGGCCAGCTGATTGGAGACGCATGATCTACATGACCAAGGTCCGTCAGGAACGAGAGCATGTTTTTGGTGCTTTCGATTGTCCCGATGCCAGCATGGTCGTCCCCAAACGGAGTCGGTCCACCACGCCACTGCAGGCACTCAATTTGCTCAACAGCCACTTCATCATGCAACAAGCAGGCCTATTCGCCGAACGTCTTACAAAGGAAGCAAAGAATGATCCGGATCGAGTACGACTTGCCTGGAATCTGTGTTTTCAACGAGACCCGACGGAAACTGAATTACGAGAGAGCACAGCCTTCATTCATAAGTCTGGCTTGACCCAATTCACCCGCGCCATGCTGAATACAAACGAGTTTGTTTTCATTCCCTAGCAACAAACGTGACCATCCTCTGACGCTGACCTGCCTCTGCATTAGATCTCTCGCGGCCAAGGTAGCACCAGACACGACCAAAATACTGAAAAGCTACATCCTAGCCAGCCACCGATCGCCGGCGACTGACTCCGCATGCGAGCCTTCCCATCCGCCCCAGAAGACGCTTCTCTATGACCAATCTACTGAATCGCCGAAAGTTTCTGGCAAACACGGCCACCGGCTTGAGTGGGATTGCACTGACCAGCCTGCTACAGGAACAACGGCTTCTGGCAACGCCCAACGATCCAATTCGCCCCCAAATCGATCCCAGGAAACCATTTGCTTCGCGCAAACCACATCACCCTGAAGCGGCAAAACGCGTACTCGTAATTTTTTGCTCAGGCGCTTGCAGTCAGCTTGATACGTTCGACTACAAGCCAGAATTGATCAAACAGCATGGCAAACCATTACCAGGGGCAGAGGACCTTCTTACATTTCAAGGCAAGCAGGGGATGCTGACAAAAAGCCCGTGGGAATTCAAACCTCGCGGCGAATCAGGAAAAATGATTTCCGAGCTTGTACCCCAACTCGGTGAATTGGCAGATGACATGTGTTTCCTGCATTCTTTAACAGGAAAAACAAACACACATGGCCCGGGCGAAAATTTCATGTCGACAGGGTACACGCTCGATGGATTCCCCAGCATGGGCGCATGGACCACTTGGGCACTAGGGACAGAAAACGAAAACCTGCCCTCTTATGTTGCCATTTCTGACCCCAGGGGCACGCCGCAGTCAAGTGTTAACAATTGGGGGCCGGGCTTTCTGCCGGCTGCCTATCAGGGAACCGAGTTCAATGCCACTAAACCACTGGGCAACCTGTCTATCCCTGACGGGGTCACAGCGGACACAGACAAAGCAACACGTAATTTCCTGAATCGCCTGAATCAACAACATCTTGAAAAATTCCCTGGGGACACAGAACTGGCTGCCCGGATTTCCAGCTACGAACTGGCCGCTCGGATGCAATTAAGCGTTCCCGAAGTCACGGACCTTTCCACCGAATCAAAAAGTACGCTCCGCGAGTATGGAGCAGATGACGTCAGCAATCCGATCAAAGCAAAGTTCGCCAGCAACTGCATTCTTGCTCGCCGTCTACTCGAGAAAGGAGTGCGTTTTGTTCAGCTCTTTAACGGAGCTTATCAAACCGGTGGTGAGGGAGTTAGCAATTGGGACGGACACAAGTCACTTGCCAGCCAATACAGCAAACACGGGCCGGTCCTTGATCAACCTTGCGCTGCGATGCTTCGCGACCTCAAACGCCGAGGACTCCTGAAAGAGACACTGGTTGTCTGGATGACCGAATTCGGACGGATGCCAACATTCCAAGCGGGAGCCAGCGGTCGTGACCACAACCCAGATGGTTTCACCGCATGGATGATGGGTGCAGGAGTCAAAGCTCCTTACAGCTACGGCGCAACTGACGAATTTGGACACAAAGCTGTCGAAAACATCACAAGCGTGTACGACTTCCACGCCACGGTGTTGCACTTGCTCGGCCTAGATCACAAGCGGCTGTCTTATTACCACAACGGATTCGAGCGTCGACTCACCGACGTGCATGGTAATGTCATCAAGCCGATACTGGCTTAAATGAAAACACCAATCTGTAATACGACGAGCATTGACAACCGCTTGCCCTATTCTCGGACAAAGCGGCTCTGTGCAACTGATGAATCTGCTTTCCAAACGGTTTGAACCGGCAACCAGACGTGTGGGTCTGTAAATTCACGGCAAAATCCCAGTCGCACCGCATAGCGTTTTCCAGCCACCGGCCAGAAGCTCGTAGCGTCATATCACGGTGGCAGTGATAGCAGGCACCCCGATGTTTGATCGACTTCGATAAAAGCCAGCTATAAAATCACGGGCACATTTGATCCCCAGGGCTCACCGCCAGTAAACAAGCCGTCTGAATGGCGGATTGGTAACCTGAGTGAACGAGTCGATTGCTCACCAACTTGCCTACCGGCTCAGGTATTCTCCGGCTTTCTACTAGTTCGTGGCTTGCTAGTCGCGTCAATCGGTGGTTGGAAGGACTTGCACCATACCCCAGCAAGTCGACGCCACGGTGAGGCATGCCGCAGAAGCTCATTGTATTCTGAACCTGTGCAGACTCATCAGCCGGGATCAAAACACAATGCGCTCTGGCCTTTACTACAGGCGTCCATCCTCTTCCAGCATCTGCTTGTACTCATCACGTTCACGCCGAGTCGCTTCAAGATCGAAGATCAAGTACTTCATATCAAGACGAAGCTGCGACAGTGCTTCCTGAACGAGATTGAGAATGCGACGCCGCCTTGTGCTGCATTGCACGACTCGCTGCATGGCTGGCGCGACTTTCTCCTGATAGCGTGCTGGAAGTGACTCAATCGCCTTCGCCATCTCT